>JBEBVQ010000052.1:0-10391 GCA_040392625.1 Taibaiella soli
GCTTCGTTGTCGCCGGTGAGCATATACAGCTCAATGCCCATTTCCTGCATTTGCCGGATGGCTGCCACTGATGTTTCCTTGATCTTGTCCGATATAGCCAGGACGGCAAGCGCCTGTTTGCTGTCTGCAAACCAAATGACGGTTTTGGCCTGTTTACCCCATTCATCGGCCTGTTGCTGCAGTTGTTCCGCAACCGTGATGTTGTTTTCTGCCAGCAGTTTTTTATTACCGACAAAATAGGTTTCATCATTATGATCGGCTTTTGCGCCTTTACCCGTAATGCTGTCGAACGCCGACAGAGCGGTAACAGACACGCCGCCCAGATGTTTTACCACCGCATCTGCCAGCGGGTGTTCCGATTGCTTTTCGATGCTGAGTAAAATACTTTCGGCTGTGTTGTCATTATTCAGCCATTGAATACCCGTCACTTCCGGCCTTCCTTCAGTGATGGTTCCGGTTTTGTCCAGTATAATGGCATCTGTCTTTTGGGCTAACTCAAGGCTCTCCGCGTCTTTAATCAGAATGCCTTTTTCAGCGCCCTTGCCTACACCCACCATAATGGCCGTAGGCGTAGCAAGCCCCAATGCGCAGGGACAGGCGATCACTAATACTGTAATGGCTGCGAGGAGGCCATGTACCAGGCCGTTATCTCCTCCCAAAATGATCCACAGAATGAATGTAAGTATCGCAATACCGATCACTACCGGCACAAAAACACCGGCGATCTTATCTACCAGCTTTTGCACCGGCGCCTTACTCCCCTGGGCATCCTGCACCATTTTAATGATCTGGGCAAGCATGGTTTCTTTACCCACCTTCACTGCCCTAAATTGAAAGCTGCCTTTTTGATTGATCGTTCCTGCAAATACTTTTTCGCTTTCTTTTTTCAATACAGGTACCGGCTCGCCGCTCAGCATACTTTCATCCACATAAGAGTTACCCGAAATCACTATACCGTCCACCGCAATCTTTTCGCCTGGCTTCACAAGAATAATATCACCGGCGTTTACATCTTCAATTGCCGTTTGTTTTTCTGTTCCGTCCGTATTTACAACAATGACGGTTTTGGGTTGCAGCCCCATCAGCTTTTTAATAGCTGATGAGGTATTGCCTTTGGCTTTTTCTTCCAATAATTTTCCCAAAAGAATAAAAGCAATAATAACGGCTGCCGCCTCGAAATAGACATGCGCCTGCAATTCTCTCTGATGCCAGAAGTCTGCAAATACCATATTGAAAACACTGAACAGATAGGCTATACCTGTACTCAGAGCGACCAATGTATCCATGTTGGCAGAACGGCGCCGGGCTTGCTTCCATGCATTGATAAAAAAATCCCTGCCCAGCCACAAAACAACGGGCGTTGTAAACAGCCACATGATTTCATTGCCATACGGCATATCCATAAAGAACATTCCGATAACAACAACCGGCAAAGAAAGGATAATGGCCCATACCGTTTTAGTCTTCAGCTTTTGAAACTTTTTGGCGTGGATGGCTTCCAGCGTTTCCTGCTGTCTGGTTTCTTCTTCCACCAGCAGATCATAACCGGCCGACTGCACCACTTTCTGCAGTTGGGCGGCATCAATCATATTGGGCAGATATTCTACGGTGAGATTGCCCGTTGCAAAGTTGACCGAAGCGTCCACAACACCCTCCTGGTGCTTTACAACACTTTCGGCGCTGCCCGCGCAGGAGGCGCAGCTCATACCTAAAACCGGAAAAGTATTTTTGACAGTGGAAACGCCATAGCCCAGGTCTTTGATCGCTTTGACGGCTGCCGCCACTGCTTCATTATCGTCTGTCGTAATAGCGGCCCTGCGGTTGTTCATCTCTACCTTATGGGTTTCTATGCCTTGTATCTGCGCCAATCCTTTATCAACGATCAGGGCGCAGTGCTCGCTTTCTACATCCTCCAACGGAAGGTAAATAATTTTCTTATCGTTACTTGCCGCCATGTCCTACCTGCTTTAGTTTTAATGTTATGATGCAAAGTTGCCGATAATATCAATGGCGGCTGTTGTGGAATTATGGAATTGATTTGTAAGTTTTACACTTTATCCAGGGGCTTCCTTTTATCTTCCTTTATTTTTTTGAAATGGCTGGGTGATAACCCGGTTACTTTTTTAAACTGGTTGCTTAAATAGGCCACGCTTGAATAATTTAAACGGAAAGCAATTTCACTCAAAGACAATTCATCGTACACCAATAACTCTTTTACCTTTTCTATCTTTTGGGCGATGAAATATTGCTCTATCGTTGTGCCTTCCACTTCAGAAAACAGCTTGGATAAATAATTGTAATCGTAGTGTAACTTACTGCTCAATACATCCGATAGGTTTGTCCGGGTGTCATTATCCTGATGATGCACCAACTCAATAATTATATTTTTTATCCGCTCGATGATCCTGCTTTTTTTATCATCGATCAACTGGAAGCCTAAAGGTATCAAAGCATTGGCCAGCTTGTCCTTTTCTCCGACAGTAAGCGTTTTGCCCAATGTCACTTCACCCAGCCTGATATTTTTCGCGTCCAGACCCAGTTTTTCCAATTCATTTTGCACCACCATGATGCAGCGGTTGCAAACCATATTTTTAATAAATATTGTGTCCATAGTTCTAATGGCAAATCTACGATTAAACCGGACAGCACGACCCCGGCGGACTATCTGATGAGCGTCAGATCACCTTTCAAAACGATTTTCTGATCATCATAGCAGCGTACCCGGATCAGGTAGAAATAGACACCGGGATCGGCCGGCATATTGAAACGGGAGCCATCCCATCCGTTATTGACATGAGCCGACTCGAATATCAGATTTCCCCAGCGATCCATGATCATCATCCGGAATTCTTTATAAAAAGCTGGTGTCACTATACGGAACTGATCATTCAGCCCGTCTCCGTTCGGGGTAAAAGCATTGGGTATATAGGCAATGCCGCAACAACTTACAGGATAAAGATCCACAGAATCTCCGGCAGTACACCCATAGCGATCTGTACCCGAGAGTGTAATCCGGACAGGATCATCTTTTTGGGGCATTAGGGTATAGCTCCTACCCGGTCCGGTGTTCTCACCATTATAATACCACCGGAACTCCAGATCACCATTTGCTGAGAGATGCACGGTGTCACCCATACATATTTCCGCAGCATCGTGCATGATACGCACTTCGGGTAAATCCCTTACCAAAACATGTACGGTATCCGTACCGGCGCACCCCTCAAAATCAAATACGGTAACGGTGTAGCTGCCGGTTCGGCTTACAGCGATGCGGGGATCCGTTGCACCAGTACTCCACAAATAATGCCTGTACGTGCCGGGGAAGAGCGTAATTATCTCACCGTCGCAAATTTCCCGGTCAGGTCCCAAATCAGGGAATACCCGTGGCGTGGTCCTCAGATCAGTGATCCATACAGAGTCGCAGCCGGATAGTGTCAAAAATGAATCCCGGAATATGCCTGTATGCCGCTGCATAGCGCCGCCGGCATAATAGGAATCGTCTTCGCAGATATATACAACCGTATCCTGCCGGAATGTGGGATGTACAATAAGGGTAAGACGCCGTATGCTGTCGCAGCCTGCATGAGAAATAAGCACATCTTCATAACTGCCGGAAGTGTTATATCCGAGAAATGTTTCTCCCGCGCATACTTCCATATGGATATTCGTATCGGGTAGCTGCCGGATAGTCAGGTTTAGTGTACGGATACTATCGCATAGGAAGGAAGAAATAAATGTATCAATATAGACTCCCGAAGCACTATACCCCTCGTGAGCAGCGCCATAGCACAATATGGTATCCACCGTCTGATACAATACGGGGCTGAGGTCGAGGTGTAAAATACGCACGCTGTCGCAGCCGGCCACGCTCACGAGTGTATCTGTATATACGCCCGTCTGCGTATATCCGAGATAGCTGTCGCCGGGGCATATCGTACGTGCCAGCGTTTCCGTGCGGAGCGGATGAACCGTCAGGTGGATCGTCCGGATGCTGTCGCAACCGTTCCTGTTCTGAAATGTATCGAGGAATATGCCCTGCTGGTTGTATCCGAGAAAGGATTCATTATAGCAGATCTCCCGGCGGATCACCGTATCATCAGCCGGGTACCAGGACAGATTAATGGTCCGGGTGCTGTCGCAACCTGCCGCATTGGTAAACACATCGTGGTACACGCCGGGATTTGTATATCCTTCATAAGCGTCGCCGCTGCATATCTGTATATTCAATGCCGAATCCGTCGGCTGCACGACAGCCAGTGAGAGCATTACGGTACTGTCGCAGCCGGTAACGGCAGAAAACAACTCCGTATAAACTCCACCCGTCTGTAATGTTTGTGTGCCGAACCGGTATGGCAGCAGATTCGCACATACCGTGTCGGCTGCATGATGCTCAAATACCGGGTTTACGGATAAGTGCAGCGTATGGATGCTGTCACAGCCCAAATAGTTCGTGAGTGTATCCAGATAGGTTCCTGCTGCCGTATGCCCCAGGTAAGATGAACCTGCACATATGATACGCTCCACGGTATCATAAACAGGGAGATACTCAGAGATAATGATTGGCACCGAATATGTAACCGACGGGATGAAGCCGGGCGGCAGGCAACCGGAATCCCGCACATGTACCTGCCATGTATGGGATCCCACATGCGCAGGGGTCAGTGGCCACACAACACAGCCCCGCACTGAGTCGGTACGCATATTGGTATAGGTCAGCGAAGAGCCGGCAAGCGACAATGCATGATCATCCGAAAGGATCAATTCTGCCGAAAGCGCCGGAGAAGTGATATCAAAGCAAAACCGGAGTTCCCTGCCGGCACAACTCGCCACCCGGAGTGTATTGTTCAGGTACACACCTCCCTGCACAGACGCCGGATCAACGGCAAAATCGGTCAATGGTGTCGTACATGCATTCACAACGATCTGTATATCCCGTATCACATAGCCGATCAGCCGGCCGTTCCGGTACTCGCTTACCTTAACCGTGATCACAACCACCTGTTGGAGGACGGGGACAAAAGAAACAATACCGGTTACCGGGTCTATCGAAAAGCTGTTGCCCGTGGCAAAAGGATTATTCAGCGCATTATACGCGGGGCTTGTGTATGGTATATCTGCCGGTGGCATGAGGCAATTTCCATTGTTATTAGATCCTGTGCGTGGTACAATCGATTCAAAAACCAGGGAGTCCCCATCAGGATCCACAGCGCTATTATCATAAACAAACGGATAGCCGATACAGCAATAAGGGATCGGTGCAGCAGAGAAATAGGGCGAGCTGTTTGCCGTTGATACGGTATTATCCAGCATGGCTTCAATGTATATCATTTGCTGTCCGGGATTCAGCAGATTGGTGATCGCATGGTTCCGGGCAGCGATGGAAATCCAGAACTTCCAGTTGTCACAGATACCGGTTAAGGTTATGTCCGCAGTGTACCACCATTCCTGGTAGCCGGCCAGTGAGCCGCCTACACAAGTTGTAGGGAGTGATATGCACCCCGTACCTACCGGTGAACCGTTAGTTCGGCCATCCGGCAGCAGGCCGGACACTTTCCGCATGGTAACAAACTGGTTTTGTACACCACACTGATTGGCATAGCACATCTTTACTGTTTCCGGCTCCCGGGCGCTGCCGGAACCGCAGTCGCGGTAAAACTTGAACGTAAACCTGTATGTATCGGTTGTTCCGAGTACCAATTCGTACAACAATTCTCCTCCCGCCGCATGAGTGGCATAAAGTTCCCTGCTTTGAAACAACAGGAATAACAGCAGTGTATATGTTAAGACCCGGCTCATAACAATCTCTCCAAATATATAAAAATATCTTGGAGATTATCTTCAAAATCATATTATGCATGTCGCTGACATCTCCTGATGCGTGAGCATCTCCTCCTGTTTCCCACAGTTAAATATTAACTTTGCGGCCAGACAATAAACGATCTCCTCTTGAAATTCCACCCGGAGCTGGCACTTGCGCCGCTGAAAGAACAAAAAGCATATCAGTCAGCCGCGCTGCGGCAATTGCTTGAATATGTGGCGGGGCATTCCCCTTTTTATAAGCGCTTGTTTGCTGCTCATAAAGCCGATGTCCGGAAAATAAAATCCACAGACGATCTGCGGCTGCTCCCGGTTTCCGGCAAATCGGATATGCAGGAGCACAACCTCGATTTTCTTTGCACCGGACGCGAAGAAATAAAAGAGTACACAGCCACATCCGGCACAATGGGTAAGCCGGTCACCATTGCGTTGACCGAAAATGATCTCCGCCGGCTTGCCTATAATGAGCGCCAGTCGTTCCGTACTGCCGATGGTACCCCGGTCGATCTATACCAGCTGATGCTTACGCTCGACCGGCAATTTATGGCAGGCATGGCTTATTATACCGGCATCCGGGAGCTGGGCGCTTCACTGGTGCGTACCGGACCGGGGCTGCCGCCTATGCAATGGGATACCATACGCCGCCTGCAGTCTTCCTGCCTGGTTACCGTACCGTCTTTCCTGCTGAAGATGATCGAATTTGCAAAAGAAAACAATATAGACCTCCGGTCAACACCGGTCACCAAAGCCATATGCATAGGAGAAAGTCTGAGGCAGGCAGATTTCGAACTCAATGCCCTGGGACGGAAAATACATGATCATTGGCCGGTACGGCTGTACAGCACTTATGCTTCCACCGAAATGCAAACCGCATTTACCGAATGTGCCGCAGGCGCGGGCGGCCATGAACAACCCGACCTCATCATTACCGAAATACTCGACGATCACGACAACCCGGTTCAGGATGGCGAATATGGCGAAGTAACGGTGACAACGCTGGGCGTAACCGGCATGCCGCTGCTGCGTTATCGCACAGGAGATATTTGCGCACTTTACAGTGAGCCGTGCTCCTGCGGCCGGCATTCCCGCCGGCTCAGCCCCGTGCTGGGCAGAAAACAACAGATGATCAAGTATAAAGGTACAACCCTTTATCCCCCTGCTGTTTTTGATATTCTCAATAATATTCCGCTGGTGAAAGAATATGTGGTGGAGGTGTTTACCGGTGAGCTGGGAACGGACGAACTAAAGCTGCATATCTATTCGGAAGTACCTGTAGATGATTGTGAACGCCATATCAAGCCGGCGCTGCAGTCGCGCCTGCGCGTAGTGCCCTTATTGCATTTTCATTCCGGCGCAGAGATGCAGCGGATGCAGTTCCCCCCGGCAAGCCGCAAGCAGGTGCGGTTTGTGGATAGCAGGTTAAGTTAGTAGCAAGTCTTTAGTATCAAGTAGCAAGCTGTTTTTAACCAATATTCATCGCGACTTGCTACTTGCGACTTGCTACTTGCTACTAAATACTTGATACTATGCGCAGCATATCTCCCACCCGCGCGTCAATCGGCAATGGGAATGTATGCTGATCTATATCGGCGATATCCAGCCACCGGGCCTGCTCGTTCCGGAGCCTGTTGATAACCGGTGCGGATACATCCACCGGCCGCACCCGGTAATAAATACTGATCACCTGGCTGTCGTCAAAAAAGGAAGGCTGAAAAAAATCTGTTGTGTAGAAATGCCGCTCCACTTCTATTTCAATACCAAACTCCTCCATCCATTCCCGCTTCAGGCACTCAATTGTCCCTTCTCCGAATTCCAGTCCGCCGCCGGGAAATTTCAGTATGCGACGGCCGTGTATCAGTTCGTCGTTCACCCACACCTTTCCCTGATCAACCCATAAACCGTACACACGGATGTTAAAACATTTGACCTTCATACCGTAAAAATAAAATATCCCGTATAATTATGCACTATGCGATTATACGGGATACAAATATTGAATTGTATGCTGGTTATTCAGCTACACGCCTATATTAAAACCGGAATGAAAGGCCGATGTTGGCGCTGCTCATGTTGTCATAGCCGGCCTCAGCATATACCCCAAACCCATGGGTAAAATAATAACGGACTCCGCCTTTCGCCAATGGCAACACCGTAAAGTCGGTGTAGTCATTACGCCAGGAACCGGCAGCATCGTATGTATAGGATAAATTACGGAACCCGATACCGATCCCTGCATACACATCCAGATTTTTTACCGGTATCAGCTTATTAAAGTGATAATAACCCAACACGCCGACACTGAAGGCTGATACACGATCTGTATATTGGTTGCTCCCGCCATATTTTACACGTGATACTGCACCTGCAACATATCCGCCGATCCCGATCTCATCCCTGACGCCGTGCTCATTCTTCTGATAAGCCGGACCGAAGCTGGCCCTGCTTCTGCCCCATCCCGCCCAGCCGGTACCTGAGTGGTTCGGAAATCCGTAGCCGATGCTGATAATATTGGAAGACTTGTCGAACGAACCGATATTACGGCTCTTGTAAGGTGTTTTGTAGAACGATTTATCTACCTGAGCTTGTGAGTTGAGCGGGCTTCCGGCCATAACAAGACCGAAGCAGCATAATGACAGAATTACTTTTTTCATAGAATGTGTTTTTTACATCACAATCAGACTAAGCAAAAATGATTCCGGCATCGTTATTTTAAACGAAAAATTTAAAGTAAATATGTAATGAGATATTGATCAGACAGGGATCAAAACCAGCGCTTTTTACTAAAATACAACATAGTAAATACCCCGGTACACACAGAAAGAATGATTGCGAAAAAAAATCCCCGCATTTCATGCTCAAAAGGCACTTCCACATTCATTCCGAAGAAACTGGCGATCAATGTGGGAAGTGATATTAATATCGTGATGCTGGTCAGGCGCTTCATCACCAGGTTCATATTGTTGTTGATAATGCTGGCAAAAGCATCCATTGTAGAGCTGAGGATATTGGTGTATGTATCCGCCATTTCCAATGCCTGGGAAAACTCAATGATCAGATCTGCCAGCGCTTCCCGCTCTTCTTCATCACAATTCAGAAAATTGGTACGCTCCATTTTCATCAGCAGCAGTTCGTTGGAGCGCAAAGCCGTAACAAAATAAACCAGGCTTTTCTGCACCCGCATGAGGTACAGCAGTTCTTCATTCCGGTTGGCGTCATACAATTTTTGCTCCAGGATATTACGCCGGTGGTTGATCTCCTTCAGCACCTCCATAAAGTCCATCACCACCTTCTCGAATATCTTCAGCACCATCATATTGGGGCGTTCGGGATGGCGCTTGGCAAAAGTGGTCAGGAAACGGCGGATCGCTACATTCTCAAAAGAATTGACCGTAACCACCTGGCTGCGCTCCGTGATGATAATGGATATGGGAATAGTCACATAATAGGCATCGCTTTCATTGAGCGATTTATTCTCCACCGGGGTTTTCAGAATGATCAGCTTCACCCCGTCTTCCGCTTCGTAGCGGGCGCGTTCTTCGATATCCAGCGTATCCGTCAGGAAGTCGCGGGGAATGTTCAGCGATGTGGAGAGGTTATCAATTTCATTTTCCTGGAAGGGTGGCGTTACGTTGATCCAGTTGGCGCCTTCCGCCTGCGCGATCTCCAGCGTCTGACGGTTGATATTTTTGTAGTATTGCACCATAGGACAACCACGCGGTTTAAAATCGTTATGATATCCCTCCGGATACACACAACGCATCACCGGAAGTAAAAAAACAGCGCAAATTTAGCCGCTATATCCAACAATGCGAAACATTTAGTTAGCCGGTTATTTATTACTTTTGCGTTAACCGGCAGATGCCGGATATACTTCATTGATATAAAGAAGATTAATTACCAAACAAAAAACATTTAAAGCAATCAGCATATCATGACGCAGCGCAAACTCTTCACTCTTGACGAATTTACGATCCAGGAAACCCGGAAATTCCCCCAGGCTACGGGCGAGCTTTCTGCCCTGCTCCGCGACATCGGGCTGGCCTGCAAGCTGATCAACAAGCAGGTATTGAAAGCAGGCCTGGTAGATATTCTCGGCCAGTACGGCGCCACAAATGTGCAGGGCGAAGAGCAGATGAAGCTGGATGTATATGCCGATGAAATGCTGATCAGCGTACTGAAGAACAGCTCCGACTGTGCCGGTATTGCCTCCGAGGAGAATGACGAGATCGTTTCTTTCGACGATCCCTTCTCGGTCAACTCCAAGTACGTAGTTCTTTTCGACCCCCTTGACGGTTCTTCCAATATTGATGTGAATGCATCCATCGGCACGATCTTCTCTATATACCGCCGCGTCAGCGAACTGGGCAAGCCCTGTACCGAAGCTGATTTCTTACAGCCGGGGCATATGCAGATGGCTGCGGGATACGTGATTTACGGTTCCAGCACCATGATGGTCTATGCTACGAAGCTGGGGGTAAACGGGTTCACACTGGAGCCGTCGATCGGTGAATTCTGCCTCTCACACCCCGATCTGCGCTGTCCGGAGCAGGGAAAGATCTATTCAATCAACCAGG
>JBEBVQ010000053.1:0-10341 GCA_040392625.1 Taibaiella soli
ATCCGCAGTCGGGTACACCCTGTTGGAGAGAAAGACAAATAATATCCCATGCTCCGGATCAGCCCAGGCAGAGGTACCGGTAAACCCCTGATGTCCGAACGTATAGCCGCTGCTCCGGTCGCTGGTCACTATAGCTCTTTTAGCATCCGGATCCGGCTTGTCGAAACCCAGGCCACGACGGCTGATAGCAGAACCATAAGCAGTAAAAAGCTCCACCGTTTCTTCTTTGAAATACCGCACGCCTTTGTACGTCCCTTTATTCAGCAGCATCTGGAAAATAACCGCCACATCGTTTGCTGTGGAAAACAAACCCGCATGGCCTGCAACGCCCCCCATCAACGCCGCACCCTGATCATGCACATACCCACGCAGCAATTGCTGCCGGAACACCAGATCATTTTCTGTAGGAGCAATTAATGATGCATCCACAACTTTGAGCGGATTATACATGATACGGGTGAGGCCGAGCGGACGATAAAACGATTCCTGTACATATACATCAAGGCGCTTCCGTGTGATCTGCTCCACAACTGCAGCGAGATAATAAAAATCAAGATCGCTATAAACACTGCGGCCTTTATTCTCCGCCGGCTGCTTATTGATCCGCTGCCATATGGTATCTGTATAGTCATTCCGCAGGTATAAGCCGGCGGCTACTTCGTGAAACCCCGGCTCCGGGCGACGACGGTACAGCGCCGGGTTTAATACTCCCGATGCTTCTATTGTTTCTTTATAAAAAGGTATCCAGCTTTTCATGCCCGCCTGGTGCAAGAGCAGATCCCGTATCGTTGCCTTCGCATGTATGCTGCCTTTCATTCCGGGGAGGTAGGAATCCAGTGTTTTATCAAGCTGTAATTTCCCCTCGTCATACAGCCGCATTACTGCCAGCGTGGTGGAAAGTATCTTAGTCAGCGAAGCTACATCATAGATCGTGGCGCCGGTTACGGGTTGCTTCGCATCATACGTATAGTTACCGAACGATTCATTGTAAAATACCTTTCCATCTTTGGCAGCCAGTATCCGACATCCGGGGAAGGCACGGGAAACGACACAACGCTCTATGTACAGGTTGAGCTTATCCAGCGCCTGGGGATTGACGACACCGGCATCTTCCACATGATATACCTTGTATAATTGCCAGGGGACGGCTTTCCCTGTATCCTCAGGCGATACACGTGGTATGCTGCGATCCGGAACGACTATGCTGCCGGTGCTTCCGGGCTGTATGCCCGCGCAAGGTGTTACCGGCAATCTTCCCGCAGGCTCCTTGCGCTTCAGCAAAATATCTGCTATTGCGTGCTGGGTGTAACTGTTATCTTCATAACCCACAATTACAGAACGGACATCACAATAATCCTTGAGCAAATATGGATTGCCCATCAGCACGATCATCACATCCTTTCGCTTATGCACTTGTCTGAGAAAGCTGATCTGGGTGGCATCCAATCCATAATTACCGTTCCTGCCCGGGTAAATATTCAGATTGTGTACGGCAACGATCGTAGCATTATTGGTAGTGATCTCGTTGATGATGCTGCGTACCGTGGCGTCCGTACTTCCTTTGGGGAGTTTGCGCACTGCGATATTGGCTTCTTTCGAAAGCTCATCGGCAAGTGTGCTTTGTGCAGCATTAACCATTACGTACCCGATCCGGTTCCCTTTATTGGCAAGCTTGCCGACAACATCATTATCGTCACGGATCCAGGTGATGGCTGTGGCTGCCACGCGGCTGCAGAGCGCAGCCGTCTGCCGGTTCAGGTCTGCCGTGATACCCTGCACTTCCACAGGCTGCCGACGAGCCAGTCCTGCATCATATTTAGCTGCGAGTATTTTTTTCACACGCTGCTCCAGGTCTGCCTCGGTAACTTTGCGCTGCTGCAAGGCTTCTTTTATTTTCCGGATAGCAACCGGTACATCCTGCGAGAACAACAGCATATCATTACCCGCCAGAAATGCGCGCAAGTCTGCTTCACCAGGTTCAAAATATTTTGTTACACCCTGCATGTTCATCGCATCGGTAAATACGATACCGCGAAAACCCATTTTCTCTTTCAGCAGATTAGTAACCGTATTTTTCGACAATGTAGTAGGCACATTTTTTTCCTGCTCCAGCGCAGGGATCTCAAGATGCGCCACCATCATACTTTGTACACCTGCGCGTATCAATTCGCGGAAGGGATACAGTTCCAGCGTATCCAGTTGTGCGAGTGATTTTTTGATCACGGGCAGGTCTTTATGCGAATCCACATCAGTATCTCCATGACCCGGGAAGTGCTTGGCACAGGCCATGACGCCATTCTTCTGCAACCCGTGCATATACGCGATACCCATCCGTGCCACACGGGTCTTGTCTTCTCCGAATGAGCGCACATTGATCACCGGATTAGCAGGATTATTATTCACATCAATCACCGGCGCAAAGTTGATATGCACCCCCAGTCTTTTACATTGCGCAGCAATGGCCGCACCGACCTGGTACACCAGCAAAGAATCTTCAGTAGCACCGAGCATCATCTGCCGGGGAAAATTGGCGACACTGTCGAGCCGCATGCCCAGCCCCCATTCCGCATCCATTGCGATCAGCAGAGGAACATGTGCAGCCGACTGGTATTTATTGGTAAGTATTGCCTGCCGGGCGGGACCTCCCTGCATAAAGATCAGCCCTCCGATCTGCCGGTTGGCGATCAGCCTGCTGATCGCCGCCTCATTATAGCTGGCGCCGCCGGAATAAGCAGCGACCATAAAGAGCTGCCCGATACGCTCATCAGGAGTAAGCGACTGGTATATGCTATCCACCCAGCGGCTCCGGGCCGCATTTTGCGCAAAAGTAAAGCTGGTGGCTAATAATGATAAAAATAGTACTACGGTAAAGACATGCTTATTACTCATAGTACAAAATAACGCATTAATGGGGAGAATAGCTAACCGGGGACATGTTCAAAATTGAATGTAGCCCAAACCGCAAATAGAGATCCGTAGCTTATCGTAAGATTATAATCGCTCAACAGCACCCACTTCCAGGCCGGTGGCTCCGGCGATGATCTCCGGCAGGACTCCTTGTTCTTTCAACCTCCGGGCAATCCGGATCTGTGCATTCTCTTCTCCTATCTGAACTCCTTCATGCCGCGCGGTATCCAGCCCGTTCTGATAATCCCACCTGCGCATCTGACTGCGGAGGTACGACAGGTAGTCTTCTTTAGATAAGTTGCTCATTTCTGACAATTTAAATAGTTTCTCAAAAATGGATTTCCTCAAAAATACCGGAATTTTCTCAAGACGATACATATTTTTTAACACAAATAACCACTTGTCCATAACGCTCTCCAACTCCGACTCCTGCTTCCTGAACTTCGGCAATTCAATAAAAACATATCCCAGTTTATCATAAAACTGCTCGCGGGTTTCGATATCCGCGATACAGATATCATGCAGATAATGATCTGCATTACTATCATCAAAACAAAAGTCCATAATACCAATAAGCCAGACTTCATTGAGCCGGTAATCCCATCCGGGGCCGCCTTTTATCGCCTGGTCGCAGATAAGCGAAGATGTATAAAATACACAACGATCGCGGAAGTATTGCTGCTTTACCTTCTGCACTTCAATGATGATCTGCTCTCCTTTATCACCAGTACAGAGTAAATCGAAAATCACCTCCCGGCTATTTTTCACAGCGCCCGGATGTTCGTTATTGTTGTATGTGAGATCTACAATATGCTTGTGCCCGTCAAAAATAGCGTTGAGGAAATCAATCAATAAATCCTTATTCGGCTCACTGCCAAAAAGACGTTTGAAACCAAAATCTGTGATGGGATCAATATAACGACCTAAATATAACGTGTCCATTTCCTGTAATTTTTTCATACAGGCAAATGTTTACAATTAATTTATAATCAACTAATTAAAGTTTATTAATTAAAACTAACAAAACATATAAAACAGAAGATATGTACTTTTTCAACTCATCTTTTACTCCTTCACCACTTTCTCCACCCTCAACAATTTCCCCTCGGCATCTACAACCCGGAGCAGGTAAATGCCACTGGCAAGGCCATGCATAACAATGAATGTATCACCGGCCGGCAAACGCGCAGCTACCCGCCCATCTAAATAACTGAGCGTAGCAGATACAGGCTCAGGGCTGCTTATATAGACCACATCACGCGCGGGATTGGGATATATCCGGACAGCGGAATTACCGGAAATATCATCCGCCGACACGTTATTGATATAATACACATCAGAGGTATCCAGACAATCGTCTTCAGTCACGATCACCTGGTAAAAGCCGTTCTCTGTTACCTGGTAGGTCTGTCCGTTTGCTCCCGGTATCAACTGCTCATTGAGCAACCATTGATAAGAACCGTATGTCTTCGTAGTGAACAACACAAACCCCTCTACCGAAATCTGAGGATCAAGATGCCCCGACACTACATGGAATGTCTCTTTAGTTACATCACAACCCGACTGATATGAGATTACCTGGTAAGTACCCGGAGCAGAAACAGTCCTGAACGGACTGGCAGAACGATCATCCCATATATATGTGCCGGCGGACTGCCGGGTGGGTTCGAGGGTAATGCTTTGCCCGTCGCAAATAGTAACATCATGGACAAACTCCCGGATACCTTCGATAGCAGGCGGCGCCACGACATGATTGCCTAATGAAAGCGTGGCATAGGTACCCGGCAGGAATTTCAGGATATTCTGCTGGAGATTATAGCCTTTTCCCCAAACATTGGGATTATTGATGCAGTGCAGATAAGAATCTGCCTGATCAAATTCCGTCAGGTAAATCTTGTTATTATATAGCTTGAAGGTAATAGGCGTACCCTTGCTGAGCGTATCTACCCGTAGTACTGAATTGACAATGGTAGCCGAGTCATAAAGACGGACATCAAACTGGTAAATTACATTGGTTTTACCAGGCCCATCATAAGTAGAAGCATACAAAATGGAATCATCAGGCGAAAAACTGACAGAACCCGGATAAAAATTCCCGTATTGACTCGTGTGCATCACGTTGAACCCATTAGAAACAATACCTGTCGCCGGGTCAAATTCCGCAAGAAGTATCCCTCTGCCTGTCAGTGGCACGCCATTACCGGACTGAGAGGTCAGCGCTATTTTGCGCCGATCTGAAGACACGGTCAACTCCGACATGATAAAGCTCTCCGGTCCTATAATAGACGTAGGCACATGTGAGATCACGGGGTTGGGATTTATGCCGCCTGCGGTTATATGATACGCCCGGAATCTGTGGTTCTCCATTTCATGCATCAGCAGCCATATATCGCAATTTTCTCCCGGTATCGCAATCATGCATTCACTCAGCGAATCAGAAGACAATACCGTGTTTTTGGTTCCCGGCACAATATCTCCTCTGCCGTTATCAAGGCTCATATTCACTATGGAATAGAAAAGGCTCCCGCTATCATACGTCGCCGGGGCGTTGGTTGCGCCCATCAGAGAAAACAAATAATAGCTGCCGGGCGTACCGATTACCGGAACAATACAAACGCCCTGACGGGTAGAAAGGCAATTATTGCAATTCCCTCCGTTACCCAGAAGACCGCTGCCGTTGGGCATAGGCTGGTGCTGAGCATTCCAGCAGGTTCCGCCATTTGAGTAAAATTGCAGCCGTCCGGAAGCAGGATGTGCTACTGCAGCCGCGCCTTCAATAGCCCTGTGCTGAGATTCAATCGCTACCGGTATTCCCGATCTGAAGTCCACACCGGCTTTTGTGCCAAACACCCAAACAGTATTCATCTTCAAAAATTCAGGCTGCATGTTGTAGGGAGGCTGTGCCACAGACTGGCTGCACAGGAAGAACAACAAAACCGGTAAATATATTTTCATTTTCATAAGTACCTCTTTACACACATTCAGGCAAATATATTACTTGTAACATCTTGTATCTTTTCGGGGAACACTGTTTCTTTCAGCCGGTCAAAAAACGATTAGTCTTGTTTACAATATATATTTTATTGAAAATATCAGTGTAATCACTGTAAAAATACATTCAAAGAAGAAGTACTTTAGAATCTGCACCATCTTTTAAGCAGGTCGTACGCTTTATGATTTAAAAAACAATTATTATAAAAAACGCCCTATTCTACTCTTATAATAAAGGAATAAAATTGCATATTGGAAACTGACAGGTGGAGGAATCATATATACTGGTACGGTTATTTAGTTTTAGTATTATATTATTCATTATTTAAAAGAAGGGACAATGAAAATAATTCGACTTTGTAGTATCCTGTTGATCACCACAGCAACTGTAAACGGGCAGACCATCCCGGGACCCAATCCCGGAGATACCGGCTCTGTGGTTTTTACATACCGGGGCAGTACGGTTGCGTATAAAACAGTACGAGCTGCCGATGGGAATGTCTGGCTGCAGCAAAACCTGGGCGCTTCGAAGGTTGCAGATTCAATGCGGGATGTCAATGCCTATGGCGATCTGTTCCAGTGGGGGCGTTGGGACGATGGCCATCAGCTACGAACCAGCACAGTGGCCCAAACCAGCACACTAACCGCCAACAATCCTGCCGGGTTGGGCAGTGGATCAATCAACTTCTACCGTAGCAATCCGTCTCCGGAATGGTGGTCTGGCGGAACACCCGGCACCGATACCTGGCGTGAAGCCCCCGCTTCGGCAACCAACGGGATCGACCCCTGTGCCGCTATCGGGGCGGGATGGCATACACCCGATTCATCAGACTGGGGCAGGCTGATCAGAGCAGAAAATATCACCAACCCGGCAACTGCATTTTCATCTAACCTGAAACTGACACTCGCCGGGACACGCACAACTTTTGGCAGCATGAGCAATGAAGGCGTTGCCGGCGCCTACCACAGTCGTACGCTCCACGGAACATCCATGAGTGCGCAATATCTGCAGATACACGCTAACACCAATAACATAAATAACACAGTGGCCGGGCCGCGCAGCTACGGACGTACCTGCCGGTGTATTGAAGGATGCTTCGACCCGCCGGCGCTGCAGGCGCCGGAAGGTACAGATACCGTATGCGCAGGTAGTACGCATACATACACCGTTCCCGGTATGCCGCCAGGTATTGCCTGCGCATGGTATCTGCCGCCCGGCTGGACAGGTACACCAAGCGGCGGCAGCATTACGGCCACTGCGGGATTCTCCGGCGGACTGGTACAGATCGGCGTGGCTGCTATCAATAACTGCGGCGACACCGGGGCGATAAGCACAATACAGGTGTATGTGCCGCCCTTCCACCCGGTCAGCATTATCGTCAGCGGCGATACGCTTGCTACATTAGGCGGCGGCTATGTAAGCTGGCAGTGGTACCGCAACGGCAGCCTGATCCCGGGGGCTACGGACTCCTTCTATGTCGTCCCGCAAAACGATACATTCACCGTGAAGGTAACGGACAGATATGGATGCAGTGACTCTTCCGCAATACCCTATATCGTTACCAATATCGGTGTAGCAAATATCAATGCGGCGCAGCATGTCGTACGCATCTATCCCAACCCGGCTCATTCCACACTATATATAGATGCGCCGGCGCCGGTAAATATCATCATCACGGCGCCGGACGGAAAAACAATGCTCCGGCAGGATGCTATACGGAAGGTAGATATCAGCACACTGCCCGCGGGCATATATATTGTACGGATAACAGATGCTGCCGGTAACCTGTCCGGCATGGAGAAACTGATAAAAATAACAACAGGCCTATAGATATCCGGAACATCACAAGCACAGCACATTTCTTTTATAGATAAAGAAATGTGCTGTACTTATTTTATGATTTCTCCGGGGCAATTCCGCTCAGGCAATACAAATACCTATCTTTGCATACACCTCAATCAGGATACTGAAATGAAACGTACACACAAACTCGCCACCCGTCTGATCCATGCCGGCGTAGAACCGGATCCTTCCACCGGCGCCATTATGACACCCATCTACCAGACTTCCACTTATGTGCAGACTGCACCGGGCGATCATAAAGGATATGAATATGCACGTACCCAGAACCCGACACGCACGGCGCTGCAAAATGCGCTGGCGGCGATCGAGAACGGGAAATACGCGCTTTCTTTCGCCAGCGGAATGGCAGCTACCGATGCGGTAGCCAAACTGCTGCAGCCCGGCGATGAGGTGATTGTATCTAACGACCTGTACGGCGGCACGTACCGCATCTTCACCAAAGTATATGAACCTTATGGCATCAGGTTTCATTTCATTGATATGCACGATGCACAAAACATCGCCGGCTACATCAATGAAAAAACAAAAATGGTTTGGGTGGAAACCCCAACCAATCCGCTGCTCAATATCATTGACATAGCCGCTGCTGCCGGCATATCCAAAAAGCACAACCTCACATTGGTTGTGGATAATACATTTGCTTCACCTTATCTGCAAAATCCACTTGACCTCGGGGCAGATATCGTACTGCATTCCGCCACGAAATACCTCGGCGGCCATTCGGATGTGGTGCATGGCGCCTTGATCATGAACGATGCCATACTGGAGGAAAAACTCCGTTTCATCCAGAATAGCTGCGGCGGCGTCCCCGGTCCTCACGATTGCTGGCTGGTGCTCCGCGGCATTAAAACCCTGCACGTGCGGATGCAGCGCCATTGTGAGAACGGGAAAGCGATCGCCACTTTCCTCCGCAATCATCCCAAAGTAGGAAAAGTCTTCTGGTGCGGCTTTGAAGATCACCCCAATCACGACATTGCCAAAAAGCAGATGCGCGATTTCGGCGGTATGATCTCCTTCACACTGAAAGACGACAATATTGAAACGGCAATGAATGTGCTGAAGAAAACAAAGCTGTTCGCCCTCGCCGAATCCCTGGGTGGCGTGGAATCCCTGATCGGACATCCGGCATCCATGACCCACGCATCCATCCCGCGCGAAGACCGCATTGCCCGCGGACTGGCAGATTCGCTCATCCGGCTCAGTGTAGGTATCGAAGATGCAGAAGACCTGATTGAAGATCTTAATCAGGCCATTGGCTGATCCCGGCGCTGGCATATTTGTCACATTCAACACATTAATCACATTTTAACCATGAGCACAAATAAAGTAGTGACCAATGCAGACGAAGCGATCCGCGACATCGAATCCGGCGCCACGCTGATGCTCGGCGGATTCGGCCTTTGCGGCATCCCCGAAAACTGCATCAGCGCCCTCGTACGCAAGGGCATCAACAACCTGACCTGCATCTCCAATAATGCCGGTGTGGATGATTTCGGGATCGGGCTGCTGCTGCAAAAAAGGCAGGTGAAAAAGATGATCGCATCGTACGTAGGTGAAAATGCCGAGTTTGAACGCCAGTTGCTGAGCGGCGAGATGGAAGTGGAACTGGTACCTCAGGGCACCCTGGCCACACGCTGTATGATCGCCGGCTATGGCATACCTTTCGTACCAGTACTGGCCGGAGTAGGCACAGAAGTCGCAGAAGGAAAAGAAACTGTAACCAAAAACGGGAAGAAATACCTTATAGAAGAAGCCTTCGACTCCGACTTTGCTCTTGTAAAAGCCTGGAAAGGCGATACACAGGGCAACCTGATATTCCGCGCCACATCCCGCAACTTTAACCCCCTGATGGCTATGGCCGGGAAAATAACAATCGCCGAAGTGGAAGAGCTCGTCCCCGCCGGCGAACTCGATCCGAATCAGATACACACCCCCGGTATTTATATCCACCGGATCTTCCAGGGGAGTGATTATGAGAAAAGGATTGAGCAACGGACAGTACGCAAGCGTTAATTTGAACTACTAAATGTGACAAATGTGTAAAATGTGATAAATGTGTCTAAAAAATCTATTTGTATTGATTTTTAGTTATTGATCTTTGAAAAAATGGTTTTATGAGAACCGATTTTTCAAAAAACGAACTGGTAAAGCAGTGTATCCGATTTTCATTGATGATAATTGAATATACCACCTGTCTGGAGCAGCATAAAAAATTTGTCATTGCAAAGCAATTGCTGAGAAGTGCAACTTCAATTGGCGCTAATGTAATGGAAGCGCAAAGCGCTGAAAGCAAAGCAGATTTTATCCATAAATTAAAGATCGCTGATAAAGAAGCTTTCGAAACGTGGTACTGGCTGCTTTTATGTGAGCAGTCCAAAGATTACTCGTTCAATCCGCAATTATTCTGGCAGTTGCGTAATATTATGTCCATCTTGTCGTCTATTATTCATAAAACGAAAAGCAACAACACTCATTAAACACATTTCCCACATTTGACACATTAAACACATCTTATGGCACTAAACAAAGAACAAATCGCCCAACGCATCGCCCGGGAGCTTCAAGACGGCTACTACGTA
>JBEBVQ010000054.1:0-10333 GCA_040392625.1 Taibaiella soli
CATACGCTAATACTTAATTATCAGTATTGTAATATAAAAAACAAGGTTTAGACGGCGAATTTATCATTATTAACTATTTTTATTCCGCCGGGTACTTCTGTAATACCGGGCGACATCACAGTAAATGCTCCCATGAAGGTATATTTTTTATTTATTTGTATTTTGTTTTCCATAACCGGATTTACACAGGTTTATGAAAATGATATGCATCAATACCGGGAATCATACAAGCTGCATTTTGTACTGGATGCAAACAGCCCCCTTAAGGCAGCCGACACCGGCTACCTGCAGTTCTTCCCCCCTGACACGAATTACAGGCTGGATGCCCGGTTTACCGCAACTCCCCGGGCTAAAGAGTTTGATATGCCAACATATAGCGGGCAAATGAAAAAATACCGGCAATACGGATTGCTTACATTCACTGTAAATGATACCGTCTGTACCCTGCAAGTTTATCAAAGTCTGGCACTGATGAAGAAACGCGGATTAAAAGACTACCTGTTCATTCCCTTTGCCGACCAGACAAATTATATAACCACATATGCGGGCGGCCGCTATATCGAGCTTCGAACCGGCGACATCAAAAATGATTCCGTAATACTTGACTTCAACAAATGCTATAACCCTTATTGTGCTTATGCAGATGGGTACTCCTGCCCCGTTCCCCCCGATGCAAATAAACTGCCGGTTGCCATCCCGGCAGGTGAAATGCAATTCGGGAAAAAGACAGATTAGCGTCCCGTTCCTTCTATTTTCTCTATATGCTGCTTCCGGGCGCCGGGTTTTAACCGCACACCCGCATAAATATTACGCCCCATAGCCGGCCCCCAGATCACAGAGGCATCAAAGCCTTCGGCAAAAGGATCGGAACGACCCAGCACAATATCGTGCTGCATATAATTGGTCAGGTTTTCTCCACCGATATAGACTTCTATCAGCTCCCCCCAGCCTTTGGTGATCTGCGCATTCATCTGAATGAAAGAGGGCGAATAACTACCCATGTCCATCCCTCCGTCGTGATGGACCATCGGTACCCGTTTCTGGCTGATCCACTGAACGGTGTAATCCACGCTCCAGTTTTTCTTAAATGCATAACCGGTATTGATGAAAGCCCGGTGGGCAGCCACCAGCGGGCGCTCTTTGAGTACACCGCCATATGTGGTCTTCACATCGTACCAGCGATAGGCAAGCCGCACATCCCATTTGCGCACCGGCTCATAATCGAGCTGCACCTGGAAGCTGTGCGCGTAAGACAGTCCGTCAAGATTATAAAAACGGATCAGATGCGGGTTTTCGAGATCAGCCACTACCTGGTTCTGAAACCAAGTATAATAATAATCGGTGGCAAAAGCGCCGTCCCTGTAATTGAGCCGGAACTTATGTGTGAAGTTAACGCCTGTATTCCAGGCCACTTCAGGGTCGAGGCCATAAGGCTTTCCCGGATCTGTGCCCATCAGCACAAAGCTCCGGTTGCTGGCCATCTGCCCCATATTTTCGGCAAAAAGGCTGGCCGTACGCTGCGCTCTGCCTATAGATGCACGTATCGCGGTATGTTCTGCCGGGGCGTACCGCAGATGGAGCCGCGGCGTCAGGAATGCACCGAAGAGGTTATGATAATCGGCGCGTAGCCCGGCTACCACATTCCATTTATCCATATGGTTCCAGGCGTATTCAGTAAATACTCCCGGGACATTTTCGGCACGGTTATAGGATACACCGGCAAATGTTTCCCGGAATTTATCCGCCTGGAAGCTGGCGCCGAACTTGATCACATGGCTGGTATTATCGATGATGGTCTGGTAGATCAGGTTACTATACAAGCTGTTTTGCATTCCGGTATAATTACGGATCCCGTACATCGCATGCTGGTCGTGATAGACACCCGAAAGCTGCAGACCGATACTGCGCCACTGTTTCTCTCCTGATACCTTCCCGATCTTTGCCCAGCCCTCAACACGGTCAATGCCGGATTCAAATCCCCAGGGATTGCCCGCCACCTGCTCCGTCCCCTCCCGGTAGCCGGATGCACCGCCAAGATTACGGACATAGGTGCCTTTAATACCGCCCTGCAATTCCAGCCCGCGCGGGCCGAAATAAAACCATCGGTTCAGTCCTACCAGCGAAGTGTTCAGCGGCTGATCCAGGAATCCGTCCTTGTTCTGATCTACCCGCATCCATTGCGACTTGCCGTGCAGCATCAGGTTTGATGATGTATATTTCCCGAATTTATGGTTATACACCAGGTTGCCCTCCGTACGTCCCTGCGTATTTTGATACAGGTTCAGCAGCCAGGGATGCTCTTCAAGGAAAGGCTTCCGCAATTCCACATTCAACTGGCCGGCAACGCTTTCATAGCCATTCACTACACTACCGGTACCCTTGCTCAGTTGCATACTTTCGATCCAGGTGCCCGGCGTAAACGTCAGCCCTGTCACAGCGGAAAGACCACGGATATCCGGGATATTTTCCCGTGTGATCAATGTATAAGGTCCGGCAAGACCCAGCATCTGTATCTGGCGATAGCCGGTGACGGCATCGGTATAAGCAGCATCAATGGACGGCGTCGTTTCGAAGCTTTCGCTCAGGTTGCAGCAAGCCGCTTTCATCAGCTCCCGCTCCCCGATATGGTGTGTTTGTACCGGATCCAGCATACCAATACGCGTTCCGCCCTGGTCCGTCCCTGTAACGATTACTTCTTCAAGCTCCCGGGAGCGTTTCAGTGTGATCGTCATTGCCGTGGTATCGTCCCGCAGCGTGGCAGTATGTACATCGTAACCGGTCAGCGAAAACAGCAATGTCGTAACCGTATCCGCTACGGTCAGTTTATAAGATCCATCGGCATCAGTGCTTGTGCCGGCATGTCCATCAGGCGTTTGTACCAGCACCCCGGGCAACGGGAGCTGTACGCCGCGGTTATCTGTTTCTTCAACTACCCCGGTCAGGATTTTCACCTGCCCGAAGGCAATATGATTCATCAATAACAGCATGCCGGTACAGAATGACGCCATCTTTATCAGATTGTTCATATTCCGGCAGTTTTAATGGCGATCAGGATTTGTTTTATAAGAGCAGCAGGGCGGCAGGTTTTCGTATGCAGCCTTGTCGGCCGGCTGGTCCGGGATATCATGCCCGGCAGCGGCAACACGTTTGGTAATCGCCTCCCGTGTGGTCTTATCGGCACGATATGTTATGGTAAGTATGCCGGTGGTCTTATCCCATTCAGCATGTTTTACACCTTTGCCGTAAGCAGCGTTTTCGATACGCTCTTTACACATGCCGCAATTACCGGCGACTTCTATTTTTTCGGTAACGGTCCCTTTATCTGCCGTTTGAGCTGTTGCGGTAATGCCGAAAAGAGTTATGGCCACCGCAATAAGAAAAACAATATGTTTCATGATTCATATCTATCAGGTTAACAATAAAGCTAAAAACACAATTTGCGCATCCGTATGGATGCGGCAATGTGGTTAACCGTAATAGGTAAGGCGGGAAAAAAGTTTGTATAGCGGAATGTCCTGCCATACACCTGGCGGAGGCTGCGGCAGGTGCGTTATTGTTGCAACACCAGCCCCGGCATAGCTATCGACTTCCGGATAAGCAGGCAGGGTTGCGGGCAATAAATACAGATCTTCACCGGACAATTTATACTTCCAGGAAGATAAGCTGTGGACTTCCGAGATCTTAACCGTAACCGTCTCGTCTTTACAGCAATTGTGACCGGGGTCAGATTCATTGCCACAGGCGCCGGCGCATCCGTCCGTATCAAGATATACATTCCACGATGCCAGTTGCTGACCGCAATAATGCACGTTGATCAGCACGCCGCATACAGCGAACATGTACAGCAGAATGACCGGTATGACGAGAAAACGCTTCACTTATCAATCAAAGGTAAAAACCATTTTGTTAACCTTAGTTAAAAAAGTTGATTGCATGAAAAATGATGTCATTGCGGCCCACGAGCCGCAATCGTATGCGGCGAGCTGTTGCATTGAGCCTGTGGTTTATTCAGACGATCCCGCATCACGTAGAGACGTTGCATGAAACGTCTCTACTTAATAATTAGAGAAAATATCCCCATAATCGGCATTCCAGCGGATCTTGTCACCGGTTTTACCCAGTCCCATCAGTTTGTTGAGTGCAAAATTAAACCCGATCTCATTGTAGGCCCCGGCTACGTGATAATAACTCCGGGCATAATGTACCTGTATTTTATCGAGATACAACGCCAGCCCGAATGAGAAGCCGGCCAGCGCCTGGCGTTCCTTAAGCCCAAGCTCGCCACGGCGCAGGTGGTTGTACCCTGCAGATACGCCGATACGTTTGCCGATCAGGAATTCTCCTGCAAAAATGAAATGCCGGAACAGCTTGTCGGCAAAATAGGATTTTTCGGAAGTGGTGGTATCGCCGCCAAAGAGACTGGTATTGATCCTGTCATCCGGGTTATTGTAGCGGACGTCCCAGGTGTACAAGTGATGGATCGTAGCCATCAGGCGGAAAGGCACATAGCGGAACCGTTTGGTAATACCGAGCTGCAGATCGAAAGGCATTGGCTCCGCAGGATTACCGGGATTATACCGTTTAGCCATAAAGCCCATATTCTTAGCCACGGCAGCCACCGTCCATAATGTAGCCGTATCGTAATACAGCACACCTACATCTGCCAGGAACGCCGTAGCGCCGGTTTCTCCCAATTGGGATGCTGCCAGCTTCAGTGTAGCGCCATAACGCCAGTGTTCGCCATAACTCCGGGAAGCGCCCAGGTTAACGGCAAAATCACTGGCTTTGAAATCGCCGTATTCATAGCCTGCGGCATCCGTCTGTATGAAAGAGCCGTAGTTGAGATATTGAACACCCAGGGCAAAGGATGTGGCGATTTTTTCGGCATGATAGCCATAACCCAGATTCATCAGGTGAATACCTGAATAATAGTTGTTGTAATTCAGGCCAAGCTGGTTGTGCAGTCCCGGCCGCATCAGCGCCGGATTCTGCAAGGCAAAAGCAATATCCGGCGCCGGGCTGGCTACATTCACCCCTCCCAATGCAGAAATATGCGGAGCATTAGACAAGCGCAGGAATTCAAAAGCATGTTGTCCGCCGGTCACCTGAGCTTCTGCGGTACCGAATCCGATTGCCAGCAAAGCTACGCTGGTCCATTTCATCCACTGCATATGCTAAAAACGTGAAGGGTTATGAAATATTGCACTACCGGGAGGGCTATGCCTGCGCTTCTGCGTTGCGGGTAAGCTCCTCGACAATCGCCTGGCTGACACCGGTAAAAGAAAACCCACCGTCGTGGAAGAGGTTCTGCATGGTGATCATCCGCGTATAGTCGCTGAACATTGCTACACAGAAATTGGCACAGTCATCAGCACCGGCATTCCCCAGGGGCGACATTTTCTCTGCATAATGCAGGAAGGCATCGAAACCCGATACGCCGGAGCCTGCCGTAGTGACCGTGGGCGACTGGGAGATCGTGTTCACCCGTACCTTGCGGGCAAAGCCGTAATGGTATCCGAAACTGCGGGCAATGCTCTCCAGCACCGCTTTGGCGTCCGCCATGTCGTTATACCCCGGGAAGGTACGCTGAGCTGCTATATAACTCAGCGCTACTACCGAAGCCCATTCATTCAGCGCGTCCAGCTTCATGGCCGTTTGCAGCACCCGGTGCAGCGAAAGCGCAGAAATATCAAGGGTTTTATGGAAGTTATCGTAATTCGTATCCGTATATGGGATTTGCTTGCGCACGTTGGGCGACATACCTATGGAATGCAGCACAAAATCGAGCTTGCCACCAAGCTGCTCCGTACTTTGCTGAAACAATTGTTCAAGGTCTTCCATGGAAGTGGCATCGGCCGGTATCACCGGTGCATTGCCGCAAAGTGCGGCCAGCTCTTTGATCTTTCCCATCCGTAAAGCGATCGGGGCATTGCTCAGTATGATCTGTGCTCCGGCGGCGTGTGCAGCGAGGGCTGTCTTCCAGGCTATGGAGCGCTCATCCAGCGCACCGAAAATAATTCCTTTCTTTCCTTGTAACAATTGATGCGACATTATTCTGATATATTTAATCCTGCTGTAAAAGTAGAAAAAAAGCGGGCGAAAAGATGCGGGCGGAGGTTTTTATTTGGCGGGCCGGTATAACGCCTAACAAAAACCGCCCCAACCCCTTAACTTTGAGCAAACTTTTTCATTTAGCACGGTGGCAGACGTTATACAATTACTATCAGACCATATAGCCAACCAGATCGCAGCGGGGGAGGTGATCCAGCGCCCCGCCTCCGCCGTCAAGGAAATGCTGGAAAATGCCGTGGATGCCAATGCTACCGAGATCCAGCTTATTATCAAAGATGCCGGCAAAGAGCTGATCCAGGTGATAGACAACGGGAAGGGCATGAGCCCGACCGATGCCCGCATGAGCTTCGAACGCCATGCCACCTCCAAGATACAGCACATCGAAGACCTTTTCACGATCCGCACCATGGGTTTCCGTGGGGAAGCCCTTGCATCCATAGCTGCCGTGGCGCAGGTGGAAATGAAAACGCGACGGCACGACAGCGAAGCCGGTACGCGTCTCTGCATCGAAGGTACGGAAGTAAAGCTTCAGGAGCCATGCGCCACCACGCCCGGCACAAACCTCATGGTCAAAAACCTGTTTTATAATATCCCCGCCCGGCGCAACTTCCTCAAAAGCAATACCACGGAATACAAGCATATCCTGGACGAATTTACCCGCGTGGCGCTGGCCTGCCCCAATATCGCTTTCCGCCTGTGGCATAACGGCACAGAGCAGTTCCGGCTGGAAGCCGGCACGATGAAGACTCGTATTGTCGGGCTGCTGGGGCATCATTATGAAAAAAATCTGGTGCCGGTATCAGAAGACACCGAGTATATCCGCATACACGGTTTTATCGGGAAGCCGGAAGCTGCTACACGCACACGCGGTATGCAATTCTTTTTTATCAACAACCGGTATATCCGCAACCACTACCTCAATCACGCCGTGGTACAGGCGTACGAAAGCCTGATCGAAAAAGAATCGTTCCCCTTCTATGTTCTGTTCATTGAGATAGACCCCAGCCGAGTGGATGTGAATGTACACCCCACCAAGCAGGAGGTAAAGTTTGAAGACGACAGGATGATGTATGCGTATCTGCAGGCAGCCGTCAAGCATGCGCTGGCCAGATATAATATCGCACCTTCGCTCGACTTCACGCTTAATCCCGAGATCACAAAGCTGCCCTCGGTGAATCAGCCGGTTACCGAAAAGCAGGTGGCCGACACTCAGAAAAATTACCTGTACAATACATTCACGCAAAAGAATCAGGCGCACTTCATAGACCGTAAAGACGGACTGCAGCGGTGGAAAGATCTTTACCAGATTGCCCAGCAAATACCGGAACACACGGCGCCGGAAAACAACACAAGTGCCATCCCATCCGAACCGGACAGCCTCTTCTCCGCCCCGGCGCACACCGGCAGCAGCATGCTCCTCGTACAGGGCACATTCCTGATCACTACCGTCCGCTCCGGGCTAATGATGATCCACACCTACCGCGCCCTGGAACGTATCTGGTACGAACGGCTGCAGCAGCAATGGGAGCATGGGACAGCCCCTTCCCAGCAACTGTTATTTCCCGTTTCCTATGAATTGCCGCCGCAGGAGTGTATCCTGCTGACTGAAATCTTATCTGACCTGGCGCGTATTGGTTTTGACATTGCTCCTTTTGGCGGACAAACCTTTGCTATTCGCGGCGTACCACCGGGATTACAGGACGGCACGGAAAAAAACATTCTTGACGAGGTGCTGGACCGGCTGAAAAATGAATCATCGAATGCGCTGTCCGGACGCACCGAGCATCTGCTCCGGCATATGGCACACCGAATGGGAAATAACCGCCATTCCGTTCACCAGCCGGAAGAGCAGCAGGCTGTTATTGACGAGTTGTTTGCATGCACCCAGCCGGAATATACCCCGAACGGCAAGAAGGTTTTCGTGATCCTGACCAAAGATGCGCTGGAGGAAATGCTGGATTAAGCCGTCAGCACAGATCGGAAATCTATACGCTCTGCACGATTACAGCAGCGTACCGGGAAACATGAACAGATTTTCCCTGCCCCGTACGATAAGCAGCCATCCGTTTTCGAGCGGGAGATAACCGTATTCGTAGCAAAAAATATATTCCATACCCCTTTTGTTGGTATATCGGTGGGTATGCAGCATGAAATCAAACCCTTGCCGGAGCAGGACTTCCCGGGTAGTATGGGAATACGTCTGACCCGACGGGATCACAGATGCCAGAATGCGCCTGTTGCGGGACAGGATAGCATTTACCCGGCGCACGATCCCGGCATCCCTGCTGTTGCGGTTGTTATTATAAGCATTACGGCAGTTATCGTCACAGA
Organism: Taibaiella soli; assembly: GCA_040392625.1. Lineage (GTDB taxonomy): Bacteria > Bacteroidota > Bacteroidia > Chitinophagales > Chitinophagaceae > JBEBVQ01. The sequence continues at coordinate 8,404 of JBEBVQ010000054.1, forward strand.
ATTTCTTGTCAATACGCCCTCGCAGGAGGCGACCACACTGCAGGCATTGTCGTTCAGCACGTTTCACAACAACTAAGTTAAGATATTTATGATTATCAGCCGTTTATAAACATTTACAAACGCTTACAAACGTTTATATCCGATCATAAACGATTAAATAACGGATCAGGGGGGCGCTATATCTCATCTTTGTTATCGGCAGCAGCATTATCCGGGTTGATATAAAGCGGCCGTTTATAAATAACCCTGTGATGGCGATAGACTGCTCATAAGAAAAGCAAGTTGTAACCAATAAAAAGAAAATGAGATGAAAGCGATCAAAAACAAAGTGCAGTTGATTGGACACCTGGGCGTGCAGCCGGAGATCCGTAGTTTTGAATCAGGCGCTAAAGTGGCGCGTATGCGCATGGCGACCAATGAAATCTATAAAAACGCCGAGGGTCAGCGGGCTACAGAGACCGTTTGGCACCACCTTGTGGCATGGGGGCACCTGGCAGAAATTGCGGAAAAGTACCTTCAGAAAGGAAGTGAGCTGATGATTGAAGGGCGGCTGACGAACCGGCAATACACCGACAAACAGGGAGCAACCAGGTATATCACAGAGATACAGGTGAATGAGCTGCTGATGCTTGATAAAAAAGGCAATAAAGTCGCCGTGCCGGCGGAAGCAGCAGGCTGATGTTTCCCACGTATGCCCCCAGCGGATCCGGCCCCGATAATCCGGTCATACTTACGTTGGGAGGCAGCAACAGGAAAACCGAGGTGATAAAACGTTCCCGGCAGCAGACAATATGCTTACAGAGAATCTGCTGCCGGGCGTTTTTAATACCTATTTGTGGGGTGTACATGAAAGATGTTATACTGACGAAGAGCCTGTCCCGATCCGGATCCGGGAAATACTGGGAACCACTCATTATGTGGAATCTTTCCTACACACAAGAAAACTGCCGCTACTGACTGTCGAAAACAAGCACTGCCGCTTATTTTTCACTCATACCTTGTTTACTTCTTTAGCCTTCCGCATAAAATCGGAAGCAAAAATAAAATTGTTCAGCTCTTCGTCTTCGCTGAATACAATATCCGTGTTAGAGCCTTCCCACTGCTTACGGCCTTTATTCATATATACGATATGATCGCCGCTCTCCATTACGGTATTCATATCATGCGTATTGATCACCGTGGTAATGTTATATTCCCGCGTCAATTCCACGATCAGTTTATCAATCACAAGCGATGTCTGCGGATCAAGTCCGGAGTTAGGCTCATCACAAAACAAATATTTCGGGTTCAGCACCAGCGCCCTCGCCAATGCCACACGCTTCTTCATACCCCCGCTGATCTCTGCCGGAAATTTCTTATTGGCGCCGTCCAGATTAACACGTGCCAGCACCTCGTTCACCCGCTTCAGCTTCTCCTGCCGCCGCTGGTTTGTAAACATATCCAGGGGGAACATCACATTCGCCTCCACCGTCTTACTGTCAAAGAGCGCAGACCCCTGAAACAGCATCCCGATCTGCATCCTTATTTCTTTCAATCCCTGCTCATCCATTCCTGTAATATCGTGTCCTTCGTACAGCACCTGACCTTTCCCTTTATCCGGCTGCATCAGCCCTACCATGATCTTCATCAGCACCGTCTTGCCACTCCCGCTGGCGCCAATGATCAGGTTGGCCTTACCCGGATGCATCTCCAGCGAAACATCTTCCAGCACCACTTTATCCCCAAAACTTTTATAGACATGCTTTACCTCAATCATGCACAGTGTTTATAATTTCAAAAATAGGCAAATAAAACAGAAATGATACTACCTGGTATTCAATGAAGCCACGGGAAACGATCTCATTTAGTTGGTAGTTGATAATGATCATTTTAATTAGCTAATGTGATAATTAGCTGATATGCTAATGGTCCCTCGCGACAAATATTAGCT
>JBEBVQ010000055.1:0-10297 GCA_040392625.1 Taibaiella soli
ACAGTGTCAATTATTTGGCACTAATAATATCAATTTATTTGAAACGAGCCAAATATTTTTGACAACAGAGGCATATGCCGGCTTCATTCCCGTCGGAAGATCATTCCTTATGCAACTCTCCCAACTCTGTAAGTTGAGCCTGTATCCGGCCAAATATGGCTTCCAGTTCTGCGGGATGTTCTTCATACCATCTGATGGCTGTCAGCAGATCTTCTTCCGTCATCCCGTAATGTGATATTATTTCCCGGTAGAAGACAGCGAGCGAATCCTTGTTTTTTACATTTACCGGCGGCAGACTGTCCGGCTGCACCATAGTGCTATACACATCCGCTACCTGCAGATCAAACAAGATACGCTCCATCACTTCCGGGGATACAGGCGGGACGGACTGCTTCGCCACATCACGGGTGCAGCCCCCCCACAGCAATAACGCCGAAATAATCAACAACAAATATCTGGCAGACATGATTTTTATTTAAGCGTGTTATAGCGGGAAGCATTGGCCACATCCGTCTGTGCCAGCATCGTAACAAAAGGTGTGCGTTCTTCTTTCGGCAGTTGTGCCAGTATCCGCAGGAATTCGTCGCTTTTGGCGTTAAAAAAGAACTGCAGGAGGATTGAGCCAGGATTGTCCTTATTCAGTTGCTGCAGGATAGAGATTCCTTCCAGAATTGCCTGGCGGGACTCAGCAGGCTTGCTCAGCATATTATCCAGTCCTTCACGATGCATAATATACCAGAAAGTATGGAGCGCTGCAAAGCGGGGGCTCATGATCTGATCGATCAGCCAATAGCGGTTTGTCCGGCTGTCAAATGCCTGCCATCCGGGAATACTTTTGCCTTCCTCAGGTGCATTATTCACGATATGCTGCGCCTTCTTGAAATACGGCATTCCCCCGTTGGGGGCAAAACTGCTGTAATCGAGCGCAATGATCAGATAAGCGTAATACGCCAGCACTGCAGTCAGGTTGGCTTCCATCGGGTTAGCGCCGCTCACGCGGTTATCGTCAAACTGCAGCGGATTGAACTGCGAATACCGGAATACCAGGTCGCGATCGATAAAATTTACCAGCGGCGAAGTATAGCTGGTATTATATACCGGTCGTGAGGCCTGGATATTGATCGTGGCGGTATAACCGTCATCGCTGCCACCCTGCTTAGCCGTAAGATTGATCAAGATATTACAGTCAATCCTTTCCTCCGGCTGGAACGCGTCCGTTGTCCATTTCCGGTTGTTCATAAACTCGGTAACAGCACGCTCCATCGTCCGGAAGACCTCAGGATCGGTATTGAGGATCTTTTCGTGCATGATCTTCACCTTACAGTTCAGCTCCTGTGCCATTGCGGGCACACCAGGCAATACCATCAACAAGAATATAACCAGTCTATAATACTTCCTGTACATGCTGCTGCAATTCAAGGATATGTTTTACAATGATCTCCGCTACTTCAGACTTCTCCAGTAACGGGTATTCCTGAATAGCGCCTGTCCGGCCAAGCACTGTCACTTTGTTGGTATCAAAGCCGAAACCTGCGCCTTCATCACGGAGCGAATTAAGCACGATCAGATCGGCATTCTTTTCCTTCAGCTTCCGGCGGGCATATTCAAGTTCACCGTCTGTTTCCAGCGCAAAGCCGGCCAGTATCTGCGCTGCCTGCTTTATACCACCCAGTGTCGCCAGGATATCAGGTGTCTTCGTCAATGATATAGATAACGCATCCGACTGCTTTTTTATTTTGCTCCCGGCTACTGTTTCCGGCCGGTAATCGGCCACTGCTGCTGCCATAACGGCGATATCCGTTTTGGGAAAAATATCGAGGCACCGGTCGTACATTTCCCCGGCCGATTCTACCCGAACGGTATTGACATGGGGATGAGCCGCTTCGAGGTGTGTTGGTCCCAGCACCAGCGTCACGGAAGCGCCTTTTGCCGCAAGGCTTTCGGCAAGGGCAATGCCCATTTTACCGGTAGAAAAATTTCCGATAAACCGGACAGGGTCTATCCGTTCATAGGTGGGCCCTGCCGTCACCAACGCTTTCTTACCGGCCAGCGGCCTGTCTGCATCAAAAAAAGATCCGGCAAACTGCATGATCTCCTCCGGTTCTGCCATTCTCCCATCGCCTACAAGGCCGCTGGCCAGATCGCCATGCCCAACGGGAATGATATGGTTCCCATAAGCCTTCACCTGCTTTATATTCAGTTGTGTGGAGGGGTGGCGCCACATATCTTCATCCATTGCCGGAGCAATGAATACCGGGCATCTGGCCGAAAGGTAAACGGCGTTGACGATGGTATCACAAAAGCCGCCGGCCAGCTTTGCCAGGGTATTGGCGCTGCACGGAGCGATCAGCATCATATCCGCCCAAAGGCCGGCTTCCACATGGTTATTCCACGAGGCGCCATCAATGACGCTGCGGAAAACGGGATTTTTGGAAACGGTGGCCAATACCAGCGGGCTGACGAACTGCTCCGCAGCGGGCGTCATCAACACGCGCACTTCTGCGCCTGCCTTCACCAGCAGCCTTACGAGCTGCGGCGCTTTGTAGGCAGCAATGCTGCCGGTGACGGCTAATATTATTCTTTTACCGGAAAAATCCATTAATGCATTTTCTGTTGAAATACCCTGCAAATTACGACTTTTTGGACTGTCAGAAATATATAACGGGGCTATTATCATGTCATCCTTTCGGGATTTTTAACGCGTCTATTATCATGTCATCCCTTCGGGATTTCTAACGCATCTATTATCATGTCATCCCTTCGGGATTTTTAACACGTCTATCATGTCATCCTTTCGGGATTTTTATCGCGCTTGAAAAGTCGCTGTTTTATTGGCGCTATGCAACCTTATGATAACCGGACTATCGTGAATTACATTACAATATCCCCATCTGCTGCATCAGCAGTGTGGCATTGTTGGTAACAGAACAACCCGGCTTCAGCCGGAAATCAAATTCCAGCATATCGTCGGCCACGCGACTCTCAAAATGATAATTGCGGATCTTTCCCGGCAGCTCCTGCTCCAGGCGGCCCAGGCTGGTGTCATGTGTCGCTACGATACCGATAGCCCCTTCCTGCAGCAACTTCCGGATGATCGCTTCCGTACCCGACTGCTTATCGGCAGAATTGGTGCCGCGCAAAGGTTCGTCCAGCAATACCAGATAAGGGGTGTCAGAGCGGCGGATCGTCTGCAGCAGCTCCCGGATACGATTTAATTCTGCCTTGAAATAAGAGATATCCTCCTGGACAGAATCTGTGATACGCATGCTGGTGAAGACCCTGCACAGCGTCACGGTAAAGCTCCGGGCAGGGACGGGCAATCCGAGATGCGTAAAAACAAGGCTGATGCCGATGGTACGGATAAAGGTACTTTTCCCCGTCATGTTGGCGCCGGTGAGCAGATACATCTGCTCCGTGTTTCCTATTACAAAATCATTGCCGATTGCCGTTGCCACCGGTAGCAGCGGATGTTTTACATCCGTACCGTTTAGCTGCGGAATGCCGGATGCTGCAATATCCGGAAAAATATATGCCGGATGATTGAACGTATATACAGCGAGAGAAATACCCGCATCAAAATCACCCGAACCGGCCAGTGCCGCTTCGAGAGAACGCCCTTCCCGCTTCCGCCAGCGTTCCAGTGCAAGGACATTCTGTATATCGTACAGGAATAACGCATTCATCAAAGGGCCGACAAAAGGATTTTGCCGGTTCTCGATACGCTGTACGAGCTTCCGCAGCGCCGGTATCCCTTTTACTGCCTGTTGTGCCACATCAACACTTGCCTGCAGGGACGGGTGCCGGAACGACATCCTCGCTGTTGCACGAAAGACACCTTCATATTTACCGACAAAGCCCGCCAGCTTTCCGGAGAAATAAAACCCGGCGCGGGTCTGTTTTCTGAACAGGAGCAGCACCGCCCAGTTGAGCGCAATAGACAACCCCAGCACGGGATGCCATCCGCCATACCATACAGATAAGGCAATGGCTGCTATTGTAATCGCCGGGCAGATCCAGCTAAGCCAGTAGGCTGTTTTTTTTCCGTTGAACAGATCCGGCTGATCCAGCCAGTTGATGATCCTGTCGAAGTCCCCCGCAGCTTCCGGCGCGCTGCGACCTGCGACACGGTAGCGCAGGAGGAATTCCGGATGTGTACTCAATTCCCGTATCATGTCCTGCCGGCTGGTACAGGCAACAGGGTCGGCTGCATATGGCTCTTTCAGCCATTGCACCAGCGATCCGGCGCCTTGTAATGTAACCGTGCGGCACAACAACTGATACACAGATCCTTTTCCGAAAATATCGAGATCATAGCTGAACGGATGGAGTGGGTCAATATATTGGCTGCCATCGGGATGATGGTTGAAATCGCCCTCAAGCGCTTTTAGTTCTTCTTCCAATACCTGTATCTGCACCCGGCATTCCCATTCCCGGCGCCTGATATGATTATGATAATTCAGGAGCAACAGGAAACCGGCGGCTCCCGGCACAGCAGCCATCCACCACATACCTTCGGTCTGTCGCACCAGCAGCCATACGCCACAGACAGTCAGTACGACAACGAGCGTGCGCAGCCACCCTAATAACGAAACACGCTTCAGTAAGGCGGTATGTGCAGCCTGAGCGGCGGTAAGATGTTCCTGGTAAAATATACGGGGCTCCATTCCAGTCTTCATTTTACAGGTGCAAGGAAAATATTAAGCCAATTAGCTAATATGCTGATTAGCTGATGCCGGTCACGAGGGTTCATTAGCATATCTGCTAATTATCTCATTAGCTAATTAAATGCAGCAGTCTGTTCATAATTGCTGCTGTTCAGCTCAGGATTGTTCTTCTCTGCGGCTTCGATAGGAGTGAAATCAGATAGCGGCCGGCCTGTTCCTTTCGCCACCAGCGTAGTGTGCTCAAAATGCGCGGAAGGAAGTTTATCCGCCGTAACTACCGTCCAGCCGTCAGCAAGAGTATAAATCTCCCGTTTCCCGAGATTGATCATCGGTTCGATGGCCAGCACCATGCCTTCTTTAAGCCTTTTGCCATCACCGCGGCGGCCATAGTTCGGCACCTGGGGATCTTCATGGAGTTTTTTACCGACGCCGTGCCCTACCAGTTCCCGCACGACTCCGTAGCCGTTGCGCTTCCAGGTATGATTTTCTATGGCAAAAGAGATATCGCCCACCCGGTTATTCGCTGCAGCCTGCGCAATGCCCAGAAATAAAGATTCTTTGGTAATGCGCAATAAGCGAAGCGTTTCTTCGCGGACATTCCCCACGGCAAAGGTATAAGCGCTGTCGCCGTGATATCCGTTCATATACACCCCGCAATCAACAGAAATAATATCTCCGTCTTTCAATTCATAATCCGAGGGGAAACCATGCACTACCACTTCATTCACGCTGATGCAAAGAGAAGCGGGAAAACCATTGTAATTCTTGAAAGACGGTATGCCTCCGTTATCCCGGATAAACGTTTCCGCCATCTGGTCTATGGATTGGGTGGTAATGCCGGGCTTTAAAAAAGTTGCCACCTCTGTCAAGGTGGCACTAACCATTAAAGCGCTCTTTCTGATCAGCTCAATTTCTTCGCGGGTTCTGATGTGTATCATTCGTAAGACATTCTGTTATACGGACGCCCTGGCCGGCGTACGTCCTGAGATACGGCCTGTTTTCATCAATCCGTCGTACCGGCGCATCAGCAAGTGGCTCTCGATCTGCTGGAGCGTATCCAGCACAACGGCAACACCGATCAGCATGGAGGTACCACCATAGAAGGTAGAGAACCCGCTGGTAACACCGCACAAGGCAGCGATACCCGGCAGGATACCTGCGATCGCAAGGAAAATAGAACCCGGCAATGTAATACGATCCATGATGGTAGCAATATAGTTGGCGGTTGCCTCGCCGGGTTTTACGCCCGGTATAAAGCTGTTATTCCTTTTCAGGTTATCAGCCATATCCGTCGGGTTGAAGATCAGGGCTGTGTAGAAATAAGTAAAGGCAATGACCAAAACGGCATAAATCAGGTTATACCACAGGGAGGTATGATCTGACAGAGCACGGACCAACGAGCTGTTAGCGGTGTCGCTACTGGCAAAGCCAGCCAGCGTAGCAGGCAGGAACATAATTGCCTGGGCAAAGATGATCGGCATTACACCGGCAGAGTTCACTTTCAGCGGGATAAAATCGCGGGCGCCACCACCGGTTGCTGCGTTACCGGTACCGATAATACGGCGCGCATAATTGAGCGGGATTTTACGGATACCTTGCGTGAGTACGATCAGCCCCATGATCACAGCAACAAAAATGATCATTTCCAGCATGAAGAGCAGAATGCCGCCACCGCCCGCAACACGGGAAGTGAGGCTGCTGACCTCCTGCATAATAGATTGGGGGAAGCGGGCCATGATACCGACCATGATCAGCAGCGAAACACCGTTACCGATACCTTTATCAGTGATTTTTTCCCCCAGCCACATTACAAACAAGGTACCGGCGGTAAGCACGATCACCGTTGTGAGCCAGAAAAGGAATCCGGAGAAATGCGGATCAAGCGCAGCAGCGTACTGCGGCGTATTCAGGTAAGCCACATAAGCGCTCGCCTGGAAGAGCGTAACAATAACCGTGAGATAACGGGTGTACTGATTGACCTTGCGCCTGCCGCTTTCTTCTTTCTGCATCTTGGCAACCTGGGGCACAACGATACCTGCCAGCTGCATAAAGATCGAAGCAGAGATATAAGGCATTACCCCCAGGGCAAAAATAGCCGCGCGATTGAACGCGCCGCCGGCAAACATATCAAGGATCCCCAGCAGGCCTTCCGGCCCTCCGTCATCTGACAACAACGCGGGATTAAGCCCCGGGAGCGTAATATAACATCCTACCCGGTAAACGAGGATCAGTAATAAGGTAAAAAGGATACGCTTACGAAGCTCTTCAATACTCCATATATTTTTAAGCGTTTCAATTAATTTCTTCACAGGGAGTGTTGTTAATCAGAATGAAATGCGAATAAACGATAAAAGACGCATTTATCCAAATGCGTCTTTTATGTCAATGTCAGACAAGTTCGACGGTGCCGCCTGCAGCTTCTATAGCTGCTCTGGCTTTGGCGCTGGCTGCATTTACCTTGAAGTTTATTTTTGTTTTCAGTGTACCGTTCGCCAGTATCTTCACAAGGTCCGTCCGGTTGATCAGGCCATTGATGTACAGATTCTCCGGTGTAATTTCTTCAATGTTGTACTTTTCGATAAGGTGGTCGAGCTGCCCCAGATTGAACACCTTGTAATCAACCCTTGCGGGGTTTTTGAACCCGCGTTTGGGCATACGACGCTGGATCGGCATCTGGCCGCCTTCGTGGCCTCTTTTGGATTGATAACCGGTACGGGATTGCTGGCCTTTATTACCGCGGGTGGAAGTACCTCCGTGACCGCTGCCTTCGCCGCGGCCGATACGTTTTGTTTTCTTTACGGAGCCTGCTGCGGGCTTCAGTGAATGCAACTGCATGATCTTTACAATTTTTAAACTTGCGCGGAATGTATAACCGCTCGCAAATCGGGTTAAATAATAATTAAGCCTCCAGGTTCTCTACTTTCACCAGATGGTGTACGGCTTGCACCATACCCAGTATCTGGGCTGTGGCTTCTACCTCCACAGTGGCATGTAGTTTACGCAGACCCAGCGCCCGGAGCGTACGTTTCTGACGTTCGGGACGGTCGATACCGCTTTTCATCTGTGTTATTTTAATCTTAGCCATGACGCTGTATAATTCAATAAATTAATTAATGGGCTTTCTGTTGCCGGGCAACGCTTACCCGTGGAATACTTTTTTCAGGGAAACATTACGCTGCTTCGCTACCTGAACCGGCTCACGCAACAGGCTTAACGCCTTTACCGTAGCTTTTACCACGTTGTGCGGATTAGCCGAACCCTGAGATTTGGAGAGCACATCGGTATAACCTGCAGCTTCCAGCACAGCACGCATGCTGCCGCCCGCGATTACCCCGGTACCGGCTGCCGCCGGCTTGATCAGCACTTTGGCAGCGCCTTCCTTAGCCAGTTGGTCGTGCGGAATGGTACCATGCATCAGCGGCACACGGATCAGGTTTTTCTTGGCATCATCTATGCCTTTCGTGATCGCTTCCTGAACCTCTTTGGCTTTTCCCAGGCCATGCCCTACCACACCGTTTCCGTTCCCTACCACTACGAGCGCCGAGAAGCTGAATGCACGGCCGCCTTTGGTCGTCTTTACCACACGGTTGATCGTAACTACTTTTTCCTGGAGTTCCAGTTCATTGGCCTTTACGCGACTTAATTGTGTTTTCGCCATTATTATCTGATTTGAGCCGGAAGCAATTATGAGCGCTCCCGCTTTCTTACTACTTAATACTTGTTATAAATTTTATACTTTCAAACCACCTTCACGGGCGCCATCGGCAATTGCTTTTACGCGGCCATGGTACAAATAGCCACCACGATCAAACACGCAGTCTTCAATACCGAGCTCTTTCGCTTTGGATGCTACTGCTTTCCCTACCAGGAATGCCTTTTCCGTTTTGTTTCCCTGCTGGGCAGCTATATCTTTCTGACGGGAGCTGGCAGCCGTCAGTGTGACGCCGTTCGCATCATCGATCAACTGAACGTATATATCCTTATTACTGCGAAATACGGAGAGGCGGGGCTTCTGAGCGGTACCTTTCACTTTCGCACGGATGCGCCAGCGCAGTTTCTGGCGGCGGACTACTTTAGGTGCTACTGACATTTTATTCTGTTTTACGGGCTTTCCCGGAGGAAGCTACCGGAGTTTTAGATTAATTAAGAAAAACATCACTATCCTGCATATACTGCAGGATAGTGACGTGCTATTATTTACCAGCGGCTTTACCGGCTTTGCGGCGTACCACTTCATTACTGTAGCGTACCCCTTTACCTTTGTAAGGCTCCGGTTTGCGAAGGCTGCGGATCTTGGCCGCTACCTGTCCCAGCAATTGCTTATCGATAGATTCGAGTATGATACGGGGGTTCTGGCCTTTTTCGGATATGGCCGTAGGCTTCACTTCTTTGGGCACTTCAAAAACGACATTATGGGAAAACCCAAGCGCCATATCGATCTGCTGCCCCTGAACGGCGGCACGATAACCCACACCTACCAGTTCCAGCTCCCGTTTGAAGCCGTTGGTCACACCTTCCACCATATTCGCCAGCAGCGCACGATACAATCCGTGCAGGGCACGATGGCGGATCTGGTCGGTAGGGCGAACCACCTCAACCTGTCCGTCTTTCACTTCAATTTTAATATCACGGTCAATAGCCTGCTTCAATTCGCCTTTAGGCCCTTTTACCACTACTTCGTTGGCAGGTGTAACGGAAATGGTCACTCCGTTAGGCACACTGATCAGTTTCTTACCAATACGAGACATTGTCTTTTGTTTTTAATTTGTTTGCCCGGATCCCGGCCGGTCAGCCTGGTAAGGCTCAGCTTAATGTACCGGGAGCGTTTGGCGGTTTATATAATCACCGGTTTGCAGCATGATCCGCTAACCGGCGGTATCTGTTTAATAAATATGGCACATTACTTCTCCGCCTACATTCTGTGCGCGGGCTTCCTTGTCCGTCATCACACCTTTGGAAGTGGATATAATAGCGATACCGAGGCCATTCTTTACCCTTCTGATATCGGCAGGCCGGGCGTATTGGCGAAGGCCGGGGCGGCTCACACGCTCCAAAGACTTGATCACAGGTTCTTTGGTCTCTGCATTGTACTTCAGGGCGATCTTAATGAGCCCCTGCTTGTTGTCTTCTTCAAATTTGTACTTCAGGATATAACCTTTATCATACAAAATTTCGGTGATGCGCTTCTTTACATTTGAAGCCGGGATTTCTACAATGCGGTGACGCGCCATCTGTGCGTTACGGATGCGTGTCAGGTAATCTGCTATAGGATCTGTTACCATTTATGTTTTGGTTTTGTAAATAAGTTTGTCAGCGGTTTCGGAATGGTTTACCCCGCTCCGACCTGTTAACATTAAAAATTACCAGCTTGCTTTACGGACACCTGGTATCTTGCCATCAAGCGCCATGTCGCGGAACACGTTACGGCAGATGCCGAAATGACGCATATACCCCTTGGGCCTGCCGGATATCTGGCAGCGGTTTTTAAGGCGCACGGGAGATGCATTCTTCGGAAGCAGGTCCAGTGCGGCATAATCACCTGCGGCTTTAAGGGCGGCACGTTTTTCGGCAAATTTTGCCACCATACGTTCACGCTTGCGCTGACGGGCTTTTACTGATTCTTTAGCCATTTT
>JBEBVQ010000056.1:0-10296 GCA_040392625.1 Taibaiella soli
GGTAATAGCGTCTGTTGTATTGTTGCTGTTGGCTGCCAGCCGGCCGAGTACAAAATAGATCTGCTCATAATAGGGCAGGTATTTGCCGTCTTTCAGCATTGTTTTCAGGGAGGCCACAGCTTCCTCCTGGTCTCCGCCGGCATACATCAGGCTGTAGGCAAGGTGCTTCCGGCTGTAGAAGTCCATTTCGATATCCGGGTGCAGCGCTATTACATCGCGGAAATGCCCGGCTGCTTCCTGATATTTGCCTGCCTGCTGCTGTAATTGTCCGTTGATATAGGCGGCACGCATACGCAGCCATTTGCCGGTGTGCCTGTCGTCTGCCACTGTGGCCAGTTGCTCTGATGCTGCCAGCCTGTTGTCTTCTTTCAGATAGAGGAATGATTTTTCCAGCGCGAGTCGCCCCTGAAGATGTTTCGGGAATTTCGGGTCAGCGGCCAGCAGCTCAATGACGGATTCGGCCTCTTCCGGCTGTTCAGACTGGGCATAGGTACGTATCAGCCAGAGCAGGCCTTCGTTGTGTGCGGTACGGTGCCGCAGCGCCGTAAATATATTTCTTTTCTCTTCCGCAGCGATGGAAGGCGTCCGGTCGGCAGCAGAGCGACGGTAAGGATTCTTTTTTCTCTTTCTTTTTTGCTCTTCCAGCATCCGCCGGATGCTGACAATATATTTGAAGGTAGTCGCCGCATTTTTATAATCCCCCTTATAATAGTATGCCTGCCCCATCAGCAGGTAGAGGTCATCGCTCCATTTGGTGCGCGGGTCGTGTATCTGTATGCCGATAGAGGTCTTCTGGATGATACTGTCCATATCGGATGCCAGCATGGTGGAATCCCGGTTAGGATCGAAGGGAAATAGCGCCAGCAGGGAGTCGTAATTTTCCTTTCGCGTTCGCTGCATATTGCGCAGCGCTTCATCCATCTTGTTATTGGCGTTGAAGTAATAATTATACCGGGTGAAAGTGTTTTGTATAGCTCTTCTCGGCGCCGACCATTTTTTCTTCAGCATTTTCTCATTACTCCACGCCTCGCGTTTTTTCTTGATCTTGAGGTCCAGCGCGAGCTGCATTCTTTTTTCCCGGTTCTTTGCCATTACCTCCCGGTCGCGTTCCCGCTGCTCTTTCACTTTGGCAAGGCTGTCTGCCCGTGCTTTCCGTACGGCGGTAACACTGTCGATATATACTTTCCGTGCTGCCGTAATGCTGTCCCGGATATGTGTGCGTACGGCCGTAATGCTGTCGGTTATATGCTTTCGCGCGGCCCTCATGCTGTCGTTATATTGCTGGCGGGCAAGGCGCAGGCTGTCCAGCCGGCCCTGCCGCACAATGGCGACGCTGTCGCGGTACCGTTTACTTTCCCGGTACTTGCGTATGGCTGCGAGGCTGTCTGACCGTTTTTTCTGTACGGCGCGGATGCTGTCGGTATATGCTTTCCGGACGGCTATTGTACTGTCTGTTATGCGTTTTCGTTCGGCCCTTACAGAATCGAAGTATGCCTGTTGTATCGCTTTGCGTTCGTCAATCTTCGCCTGGCGTACCCTGGCAACGCTGTCGCGGTAGTGCTTGCTTTCCCGGTATTTACGTATGGCTGCGAGGCTGTCGGCCCGGTGTTTCCGAGCCCGGCCAATACTGTCTGCTATATGTGCCCGTGCAGTCTTCAGACTGTCGGTGACACGCTGGCGTTCGGCTCTCATGCTGTCGGCAATACGGGTTCTGGCCTCGCGTGTGCTGTCGAGCACTCGCTGGCGTTCTATGCGCTGTGCTTCCAGCAGATCGCGGCGGGCTTGTGCCGTGCTGTCGGCGATACGCGTCCGGGCCTCACGTGTGCTGTCGAGTACACGCTGGCGTTCTATGCGTTGCGCTTCCAGCAGATCGCGGCGCACCCGTGCTGCGCTGTCTGCAGCAGATTCCTGCTTTTTTCTGGTTTGGGCATGTGCATGGCTACCCCATACCTGTATGCAAAATACAGGCAGCAGCAGCAAAATAAACTTGACATACCATGTCGGGAAATAACGTCGCACCAGCTATTATAACTGAATTAGGTAGATTTTAGTATCAATAGTTTGTAAAAAAACGGAAACATTATGGAATGTCAAAATTATGCTGGATGCTGAGTTGAATACATGCCTTGTGCATTTTGTGTAAATATACTTCATTCCTTATTCCTCACCCCCTCATTCCTGAATCCACACCATCTGGAATTTTTCCCGGTCAATAGTGCTTTTTTGTACCCCGCACCGGGTAAAGCCACCTGCGGGTGTATCTTTGCCGGATGATCACAGAAACCGACCTGGAAGAAGATTGGGAAGACCCGGAGACGGAACCTGAAGAGGCGCCCGCCGAACGTATGCGTATCACCGCCGACCGCGGGCAGGAGCTGCTGCGCATAGACAAGTTCCTGATGAACCGGATAGAAGGCGCTACCCGGAACAAGATACAGCAGTCGCTCGAAAGCGGGTTCATCAAGGTGAACGGACAGGCTGTAAAGCCTAATTATAAGGTGAGGGCAGGGGATGAGATTATTATATTCGATACCCGCCGCCCGGAATACACGGAGATTATCCCGGAACAGTTGCCGCTGGATATTGTGTATGAGGATGAAGATGTATTGATCATCAACAAAAGAGCAGGTATGGTGGTACACCCCGGCTGCGGTAATTATACCGGCACGCTGGTGAACGGACTGGCCTGGTACCTGCGGGCGGAGGAAGATGATACCCTGCCCCGGGTAGGTCTGGTGCACCGGATAGACAAGGATACCAGCGGGCTTGTGGTGGTAGCCAAAACGGAGCAGGCTATGGCGGATCTGAATGCTCAGTTCAAGAAGCATACGGTACACCGCAGGTACACGGCCCTGGTCTGGGGAGATTTTGAAGATGAGGAAGGAACGGTGATCGCACACGTAGGCAGGCATCAGCGTTTTCGCAAGATCATGGATGCTTATCCGGATGGCGAACACGGTAAAGAAGCCATCACCCATTACAAGGTGCTGGAACGGTTCAATTATGTGACACTGTTGGGGTTGAGGCTCGAAACCGGACGTACGCACCAGATACGGGTGCATATGAAGTCCATCGGCCATCCGCTGTTCAATGATATAACCTACGGTGGCGGGCATATTGTAAAAGGAACGGTCTTTACCCGGTATAAGCAATTCGTAGAGAACTGCTTTAAAATCCTGCCCCGCCAGGCGCTGCACGCCCGCGAGCTGGGCTTTACGCATCCGCGCACCCGCGAATGGATACAGTTTGCTTCCGATTTGCCGGAGGATATACAGGAGGTTGTGGAGAAATGGCGATCCTATACGCGCGGCATGACACAGCAATTGAGAGACAAGCTAAATAATGATTAATTGTTAATTGTTTATTATGTGTTAATAATTGATTATTAATCATTATCAAATAATGATTAATCATTAACAACTAATCATTGGCCATAGAATGTTAAAAACAATAAATCCTGCATGGTTTGGGCTAATTGACCTAATTTTGCACTGATTTCTAAATAATAATATTATGTCTTTGATATATGCAGACCCGTGCCTGTTGATCTCCATGCCCAGCGGAGGCGAATGGCTGACGATCCTGTTGGTTGTGATCGTGCTGTTTGGCGGTAAAAAGATCCCCGAACTGGCACGTGGCCTGGGTAAAGGTATTCGTGACTTCAAGGATGCCAAAGATGGTATCCAGAATGAAATTGAAGCAGGAATGAAGGAAAAGGAAAAATAATAATAAGTTAATTTTTCAGTAACATTCTCCTCTTTTTCCCGGTATTTTCTACTTTGGGGAGATTTTTGCGGTAGAATATTGTACGCTTCCCTCGGGTTGCATGCTTTTTAGCGCTTTCAACAACGACAAAACATGCAATACAAGATATTGTTTTTACTCTGCCTGGGTCTCCCTGCTGCCTTGAAGGCACAGAAGCAGCCCTCGCCCCGGGCTCCTATGCGCGTGGTATCCACAGATACTATTATTGTATCAAAAGGTCCGATCGCGGCCAATGTGCCTGTTACGCCGGTTCCGCCTCCGCGCAAACCTGTACCACTGGCCGGCCATAAGACCTATTTCGGCGCCATGAACGATTACGTCAACTCTTATGTAGGTAAATACCTCAGTGCACATAAGAAAACACTGACCGTCGTCCAGGAGCGGAGCCGGAAGCATTTTGCAGAGATCGAGGAAATACTGAAAGAGCACGATATCCCCCACGAACTGAAATACCTGGCCGTCATAGAATCTGCACTGAACAACAGGGCGGTTTCCCGCGTGGGCGCCGTGGGCCCGTGGCAATTTATGGCGCCTACTGCCAGAATGATGGGGCTGCATGTAACTTCAAAAAGGGATGAGCGGACAGACTGGACTAAGTCTACCACAGCGGCGGCTAAGTATTTGTCCATATTGTATGATCAACTGAATGACTGGCTCCTGGTAGTAGCCGCTTACAACAGTGGCCCCGCGCCGGTATTACGCGCCATAAAAAGGACGGGGAGCAGCAGCTTCTGGGATATAAAGCCTTATCTCCCCCGTGAAACACAGGGGCATGTGCTGGCCTTCATTGCTACGGCCAGTATCTTTGAAAAAGTGAGCGACCTGATCGGATCCACGCTCCCGCCGGATTTTGATTTCAGCGCTGAACGGAAACCCTTGGCTGCTCCCGGTGAAAAACCTCGGTTTACACAGGAAGAGCTAAGCCTGATGGCCATTGTACGCATCAAAGAGCCGGTGAGCCTGGAGTTTATGGCGCAGGAACTGGGTATCGACAAAAAGCTGGTACAGCAGTGGAATGATGATTATGACCTCTTCCTGAACGGCAGCTACGAAGAACCGCATTACAGTCTCCGTTTGCCAAAAGACAAGCTGGAACAGTTCCTCCAGAAAAAAGCATACATCACTAATCGTTCCAAGAAGATACTGGATGAGCAAATGATGTAATCGCCTAAGAGCCTGTTTAAAATTTAAACAGGCTCTAAAAATATTTTGCACAATTTATTATTTCGTTTACCTTTGCACTCCTAATTAGAAAAGAAAGTTTGTAAATGGCTAACCATAAAGCAACCCTGAAGTCTGTAAGACAAAGTGAAAAGCGCCGCGAACGTAATCGTTATTACGGTAAGACAACCCGTAACGCTATTCGCAAGCTGCTGGCGATTACGGAGAAGACTGCTGCCCAGGAACAATTACCCGAAATTGTTTCCATGATCGATAAGCTGGCAAAGCGGAATATCATCCACAAGAATAAAGCAAGCAACCTGAAGTCCGGTATTGTTAAGCGTATCAACGCGCTGGCATAACCTGTATTTCATGCACTTATATTGAAAAGCCCGGTACTGCCGGGCTTTTTCTTGTGTTAATATGTGCCGTATTTGCACTGCCGCCCGGCAGATACCCGTATCTTTACAGGACAAAAAATTGATCGTTATGAAAAAAACAGCAGTAGCGCTGATGCTTGCTGTGGGGCTTACAGGCTTCGCAAAGGCACAAGCGCCTTACCAATTACCCGACCTGCCCTATGCTTACAATGCGCTGGAACCATACATTGACGCGCAAACCATGGAGATACACCATAAGCGGCACCATGCCGGCTACGTCAATAACCTGAACAAAGCAGTTGAAGGAACAGCGGCAGCTAAGGTGACTCTGGAAGAATTGCTGGCGAATACCAAAAAATATGGTGAAGCCGTACGTAACAATGGCGGAGGGCATTACAACCACAGCCTGTTCTGGACGGTGCTGACACCCGAAAAGAACACCAAACCTTCTGCGGAACTGGCCAATGCGATCAATAATGCATTTACCAGTCTTGATAGCCTGAAGTCATTGCTCAATACTGCAGCATCTAAAAGATTCGGCTCGGGATGGGCATGGCTGTATGTTACCAAAGCCGGCAAGCTGGATGTATGCTCTACGCCCAACCAGGATAATCCTCTGATGGATGTTGCCGAACACAAGGGTACTCCTATTTTCGGTATTGATGTATGGGAACATGCTTATTATCTGAAGTATCAGAACAAACGCGGTGATTATCTGTCTGCCGTCTGGGAGCTGGTTAACTGGAAAGAAGTAAGCCGGCGCTATCAGGAAGCAATGGCTGCAAAAAAATAAACGGAGATATCCATTGAAGAAAAAGGGGCTGTCTGCTTACAGCCTCTTTTTTTGATCATTGTAATGAAGAAAGCTAATAAGTTCGGGAAGAAAGGCATTTTCAAATTCCCAAATTTTCAAATTTTCAAATTTTCCCGCAAGGAATGAAGCTATTACTCCGATACCTGGCCCGGTATAAGCCGCTGATCGCCCTGGTCCTCCTGTTTGCAACGATCAACCAGGTTTTTGCACTTTTCGATCCCTACATCCTGGGGCATTATATCATTGATCCCTTTGCCGCCAAAGCGGCGGACTTCAGGGAGAACGGCCTGGAGTCGCAATATGTTACCGGCATTATGACCGGCCTGCTGATGCTGATCGGTACAGCTATGGTTTCCCGTATTGCCAAAGCCTTCCAGGATTATACTACGAATGTCGTGATACAGAAATTCGGCGCCCGTTTGTATACCGACGGATTGCGTCATGCTCTGCGCCTGCCTTACCAGGATTTTGAAGACCGCCGCAGCGGAGAAACACTATCGGTGCTGCAGAAAGTGCGCAGCGACTGTGAGAAGTTTATCATGAATTTTGTGAACGTGCTTTTTACTACAGTGGTGGGTATCGTGTTTGTGATGATCTATGCGTTTACATTAAGCTCCTGGCTTGTGCTGATCTATTTTGCCGGCGCACTGCTGCTCGGATGGCTGACCGGTCTGCTCAGCAGGAAGATCAAGATCATCCAGAAGAATATCATCGGCGAAACCAATGCCCTGGCCGGTTCCACAACCGAATCGCTGCGTAATATTGAGCTGGTAAAAAGCCTGGGGCTTACACGGCAGGAGATAGACCGTCTCAATACCACTACCATCAAAATATTGGGTCTGGAGCTGCGTAAGGTGCGCAGCATAAGATCTATCAGCTTTGTGCAGGGGACATTCGTCAATTTTTTGCGTCAGGTGATCATGTTTGTGCTGCTTTATTTCATCTTTAAAGACACACTCACGCTGGGGCAGATGATGACCATGCAGTTTTATTCCTTTTTTATTTTCGGGCCGCTGCAAGAGCTGGGGAATGTGATCCTGAGCTACCGGGAGGCGCAGGCTTCGCTGGGTAATATGCAGGAGCTGCTACGCAGGCCAGTGGAGCGTCAGCCCGAAACGCCGGCATATATCACGCATATTGAGCGGCTGCGTTTTGACGAAGTCAGCTTTCAGCATCAGTCGGCATCCCGCCCTGCGCTCGAAGAAATATCTTTTGATGCCCGTTCGGGAGATACCGTCGCATTTGTGGGGCCTTCCGGATCGGGAAAGACCACATTGGTGAAATTGCTGGTTGGCTTGTACCATCCGGGCGCCGGCAAGATCTTTTATAATGAGCACGACGGGGCAGATATTGATTTTGATAGTTTGCGCAGCCAGATCGGGTTGGTGACACAGGACACTCAGTTATTTTCCGGTACCATTAAAGAAAACCTGTTGTTCGTGAATCCGTCGGCAACGGAAGATGATATCCGTGAAGTATTGCAGAAAGCAGCTTGTCAGAATCTGCTGGCGCGGGCAGAAAAGGGCATTGATACGATGATCGGAGAAGGTGGGCTAAAGTTGTCGGGCGGAGAGCGTCAGCGGCTATCAATCGCCCGTGCTTTGCTCCGGCAGCCGCGGCTGATGATCTTTGACGAGGCTACCTCTGCTTTAGACTCCCTTACGGAAGAAGAGATATCACGGACGATACGCGAGATCACCGCACAGCGGGCACATATCACGATCATGATCGCGCACCGGCTTTCCACCATCATGCATGCCGACCGTATTTATGTGCTGGAAAGAGGACGTATCGTGGAGACGGGCACACATCATACTCTTCTGGGAGAGAAAGGATTGTACTATGCTATGTGGCGACAACAGATAGGTGAGCGGGAATTGTGAATTATGAATGATGAATTATGAGTGATGAATTATGAATGGCCACTCACAATTCATAATTCATAATTCATCACTCATAATTCATCATTACTACAGGACTATATTCTGCAGCATTTCGCCTTGCCCGGGATAGTCTGTATTGTAATGCAAGCCCCTGCTTTCCTTCCGGAATTGTGCACTTTTGACGATCAGATAGCCGATCGTGATCAGGTTACGCAGTTCGCACAATTGCGGAGAAAGGGTAGCGGTGCGGTATAATGCTTCGGT
This sequence comes from Taibaiella soli, assembly GCA_040392625.1. Lineage (GTDB taxonomy): Bacteria > Bacteroidota > Bacteroidia > Chitinophagales > Chitinophagaceae > JBEBVQ01. The sequence goes on from JBEBVQ010000056.1 coordinate 8,268, forward strand.
TTCTGCAAACAGCAGATCCAGCCTTTTCATGGCACGCTTGAGGCGTACATCGTTACGTACGATCCCCACATAATCACTCATCACCAGCTGCAGCTCTTTCAGGCTTTGCGTGATCAGGATCATCTCCCGGGGCTTTGTGGTGCCGGAAGCGTTCCAGTCAGGCACAGCAGGAAAGGCTTTCTGCTGCTGTATGATTTCCGCAGATTTTCCGGCGCAGCGGTGCGCAAAGACCAGCGCTTCGAGCAATGAGTTGGAGGCAAGCCGGTTGGCGCCGTGCAGCCCGGTGCTGCTGCATTCGCCGCAGGCAAACAGGTTGCGTATGGAGGATTGTCCGTCTGCATCTACTTTAATGCCGCCGCAGCAGTAATGCGCCGCCGGAGTGACAGGGATCATTTGCTGCATGGCATCGATCCCGATGCTGCGGCATTTGTTATAGATATTCGGAAAATGGGCCTTGAATTTCTCTTCATTCATATGCCGGCAGTCGAGGTACACGTGTTCGGTTCCTGCGCGTTTCATTTCACTGTCAATGGCACGGGCTACGATATCGCGGGGGGCGAGATCGCCGCGCGGATCGTATTGTTCCATGAAGGCCACTCCTTCCTTGTTGCGTAATATCCCGCCGTCGCCGCGTACCGCCTCGGTGATCAGGAATGCCGGCGCCACGCCCGGCTCATATAATGCCGTGGGATGGAACTGGATAAACTCCATGTTCTCGATCCGGCCTTTGGCGCGATAGACCATGGCAATGCCATCGCCGGTAGCGATCACCGGGTTGGTAGTAGTACGATATACCTGCCCCGCACCGCCCGAAGCCATCAGCGTAACATGCGCCAGGATCTTTTCAATGCAGCCGGAATTCAGGTTTAACGCATAGACGCCGTAGCATTCGATATCCGGCGTGGACTTGGTGACCAGGTAGCCAAGATGATGCTGGGTGATGATATCTACAACGAACCAGTGGTTGTGGATATGTATGTTCGGGTACTTCTGTGCTTCTGCCAACAATGCCCGCTCGATCTCAAAACCGGTAATGTCTTTGTGATGGAGGATGCGGAATTCGGAATGCCCGCCTTCTTTTCCGCGCAGGTAATCGCCTTCTGTATTTTTATCAAAGCGGGTACCCCATTCGATGATCTCGTTGACGCGCTCCGGCCCTTCTTTGATCACGATCTCCACGATCTCCCGGTTGCACAGACCGTCGCCGGCAGTCAGGGTATCGGCGATGTGCTTATCAAAGCTGTCCCGCTCAAGGTCGTTTACAACAGCGATACCGCCCTGCGCATACTTGGTATTCGTCTCGTCGGTATTGGCTTTGGTGAGGAGTGTGATCGTTTTGTCCGGAAAGCGCCGGGCTGTTTTCACAGCAAAGGTCAGCCCGGCAATGCCTGATCCGATGACGAGAAAATCTGTTTGTAGCATAGTAGCTTTTTATTGCCCTCCTCTGTTCAGAAGGTGGACGTAAGGCCGAAGCGCACCCCGCTGAAGGCGGGTTCGTAGCGGCAAACGCCACCGGTGCAGTTGATCCCTTCCACCTGCCTTACATAAGCTCCGGTAAAGCGATGCGGCCCTTTGGTATGCGCAATGAAAAAGTTGTAATAATGTTCCGGTTTGGGTGCAACGGCCTTGTTCGGCCGGATGTTGTACATATCCGATACGGAGAATGACCAACGCGGTGCAATATTAAACTCTACCAGGCCGAACAGCCAGCTCCCGAAATCCTGTTTGGTTTCCATATACTCCCACTGCGTGCGTATCGATTTTTGTCTGCTGATGCGATAGGTAAGCTCGATGAACGGCGTGACTGCTTCTACCATACCTCTTGCCGGATTGATCTGGTACACGCGCTGGTTGTATTCCAGCACCTGCACACCGCCATGCAATATCCAGTCTTTAATGCCGCGGTATTCTGCTTCGATATAGGCTTCTCGGTAAAGCTTTACGTCTTCGAGTGTATTGATGTGCGTGTAATTCAGGATAATGCTCACATCATCATTCGGGGCGATCAGCACATCGCTGCCCAGCGCCA
>JBEBVQ010000057.1:0-10164 GCA_040392625.1 Taibaiella soli
GGCAAAGTACGTACCGATTACAGGATGTTGCTCCCTAAATGAGTTATGAGTTATGAATTATGAATTGAACTCATAATTCATAACTCATCATTCATAATTCATAATTCATAATTCACTTAATGTATCCGAGGATTTTCAGCATGCTCTGGTAGCTCTGTTCTTTAGCATATAGCCAGTCTTCCAGCTCGCCGTTTTTGTTGTAATCAACGATGATATGTTTGGGCGAGGGTATCATGCAATGCTTGATGCCGCCATAGCCGGCAATCTGGTCCTGGTAGGCGCCGGTATGGAAAAAGCCGATATAGAGCGGCTCCTCACCCTTTTCTCGTTCTGTTTTCGGCAGGAACACGGCATTGATATGTTCTTCGGAAGTATAAAAATCATGGCTGTCGCAGGTAAGCCCGCCGAGGTGCACTTCCTGGTATTCTTTATCCCATTTGTTGATCGGCAGCAGCAGGAATTTCTCGCCGATACCCCAGGTGTCGGGGAGGGTGGTGATGAATGAACTGTCAATCATATACCAGATCTCCCGGTCGTTCTGCATTTTCTCCCCGAGGATGCTGTAGATGACGGCGCCGCTCTCTCCTACTGTAAATGAACCGAACTCAGTGTATATATCGGGTACATCCACTTTATTCTTCTTGCAGACTTTTTTGATTGTGGCCACGATCTCATTGACCATGTATTTATAGTCGTAATCGAATCCCAGTGAATGCTTGATCGGGAATCCACCACCGATATTCAGTCCTTCCAGCTCGGGGCATATCTTCTTCAACTGGCAGTACAGGTTCAGCACTTTGTTCAGCTCGCTCCAGTAATAAATATCATCCTTGATGCCTTTGTTCATGAAGAAGTGCAGCATTTTCAGATTGAATTTTTCATTCCCCTTGATCTTGTCCACATAAAACTCCAGGATATCACGGCTGCGGATGCCCAGGCGTGAAGTGTAAAAATCAAAAGTTGCTTCTTCTTCCGCTGCGATCCGTATGCCGATATTCACCGGCTCTTTGGCCCGGATAGATCTTTTATAGTCTTCGAATTCGTTTTTATTATCGAGAATGGGTATCACATTCCGGAAGCCGGAATTGATCAGTTGGGCAATATTCCGGGTGTACTGACGTGTCTTGAATCCGTTGCAGATGATAAACGTGTCTTTGGTGATTTTTCTACGCTTATACAGTTGTTTGATGATCTCAATGTCGTAGGCAAAAGAAGTCTCCAGGTGAACATTGTGCTTGAGCGTCTCTTCTACGATAAAGGAGAAATGAGAACTTTTGGTACAATAGCAGTAGTAATAATTGCCGTCGTAGCGATGCTTCTTGATCGCCTCGTGAAACATCTTTTTGGCTTTATTGATCTGCATCCCGATCTTGGGGAGGTAGGTCAGCTTGAAAGGCGTCCCGTATTTGTCTATCAGCTTTTTGATATCTACGCCGTTGAATTCGAGGTAGCTGTCTTTTACTTCAAAACCTTCCTGCGGGAAGTGGAAGGTTTGCTGGACGAGGTCGGTATATGTATTGTTCATTTAGTTGAAAAGGAGCTGCCGGTGATCAATATTTCCATTTCAATAGCAGGCAAAAATAACTGAAAATTATCAATAAATACATCCACCCGGTTTCCTCATTTTTAAGACGATTTCGACCCCCGATACCGATATGGTTTTTATTGGCATTCTTTTCCTAGGCTGCATTGATGTACCTTTAGGGAAGACGGGCCCGTCTTGAAATGAATACACGGGAATATGTGTTTTTGTTGCATGCCAATCGTTCTCCGGAACATGGCTCGAAATTTATTACTCTTCTGGTTTACGATCTTCGTCGTAATTGTTGTGGATTTTTCTGTTTATTATGTCTTATCATGATTTGATATTTTTCTGTGTTGTGTGAATGTTCATGCTTCCTGGCCTGGGTATGGGTGAATATTCAAAACCAGGATGAATGAATGCTGCCCGTGGCCAGAAGTCGTGATGTTTTTCTTATGTTGATAAAATTTGATATATGAAGAAGATTGCAGCCGGGAATGTGTTTGATGTTCTGTCGCGTTTTCGTGTTTATTTCCAGGGAGATAACCCAACGAAGAATTACGGGAATGAAGAGCCGTTCCATTCCGGGCTTTACAGCTCGGAAAAAATGAAGCGGCATGGTAAAGCCATCGCCCGGTCGCATAAGCTGTTGAAGGACATCAGGCTGTCTGATCCCCTGCTCAAAAGACTCGACAACAATGAAGCAACGCTGCTGCAGGTTCGTAATCTACTGGTGACAACGATTAAATCCGGAAAGACCATCACACCCGGCGGCGAGTGGTTGCTTGATAATTTTTATCTTATTGAGGAGCAGATAATACTGGCGCGGAAGCATCTGCCTAAAGGATACAGCGAGGGTTTGCCCTATCTCGCAAACGGCATCGCGCCCGGTAGCCCGCGTGTGTATAATATTGCGCTGGAGATTATTGCGCATAGCGATGGGCGTGTAGATATGGGAACGCTCGCGGGTTTCATCAAAGCATATCAGTCTGTCACAGAGCTGACGCTGGGTGAGTTGTGGGCCATACCTATTATGATCCGGCTGGCCGTCATTGAAAATCTTCGCAGGGTCTGCGGTAAGATAGCGCTGGATATGACCGATTATAACCTGGCTGAATATTGGGCCGACAGGATGATCGACACGGTAAAGGAAGACCCCGGTACATTGATCCTGACCATATCCGACATGGTGCGTTCAAAACCTGTATTAAGCAGTGCGTTTGTAACGGCCTTTACAAGAAGCCTGCAGAGCAAAGGTCCCGTGTTTGCATTGCCGCTAAGCTGGATGGAAGAGCAATTGTCCCGGGCCGGTACCAGCAGCGGCGATCTGGTGCATAGAGAAAGCCAGAAGCAGGCTGCCGACCAGGTGTCTGTCCGTAATAGCATCGGCACGTTGCGTTTCATCGGTACTATGGACTGGCGGGAGTTCGTTGAGACACTCAGCAGTGTGGAGCATATCCTGAAGCGCGACCCTGCCGGTGTGTATGCCCTGATGGACTTTGCCACACGCGACAGGTACCGGCACGTAGTAGAGTCTGTGGCAAAACGCAGCCCATTGTCTGAGACGGAAGTTGCCCGGAAAGTGATTGAGCTGGCGGAGCAACAACCGGAAGACGGTCTCCAATTGGCGCGGCGCAGGCACGCAGGCTATTTCCTGGTTGATAAGGGTCTGGAGCAATTGGAGACAGCAGCGGATATGAGAAAGAGCCTGAAGCAGCGGGTCAACCGCTTGTGTAGCCGGCGGCCTGTTTCGCTTTATTTGTCTGCCATTATTTTACTGACATTTGCGGGAGCAGCCGGTATGTATTATATCGCAGCGCATTATGGCACGTATAGCGATCCGCTGTGGCTGCTGTTTGCTGGGTTCATCTGTACAGTCGGCGCTTCTCATCTGGCGGTATCGCTGGTCAACTGGCTGTCTGCTATATTGGTAAAGCCGCGCATCCTGCCCAGAATGGACTTCTCCCGGGGCATCCCTGCCGAATACCGTACGCTCGTAGTAGTTCCTACGCTGCTCGCTGGTAAAGATTATATCGAAGAATTGATTGAGGGGCTGGAGGTTGCTTTTCTGGCCAATAAAGAAGAGCATCTGTACTTCGGATTGCTGACCGATTTTTTGGATGCTGACCGGGAAACGCTCCCCGAAGACCGGGAATTACTGGAGCTGGTAAGCGACAGGATAAAAGAGCTGAATGAAAAATACAAAAGAACGGAGCAGGATATTTTCTTTCTTTTTCATCGCCCGAGATTATGGAATGAACAGGAGCGGAAGTGGATGGGGTATGAACGGAAAAGAGGAAAGCTGGCGGCGCTTAATGCGTTGTTGCGGGGGAAAGGCGAAGCGAATTTCTCCTTAATTACCGGTAATCATCGTATCCTGCGGAGCGTCAAATATGTGATTACCCTGGATGCTGATACGCAGCTTCCCAGGGAATCTGCATGGAAGTTTATTGCCGCTATGGCGCATCCGCTCAATCAAGCGTTGTACGATCTGCAGAAGCGGCGCGTAACGGAAGGGTACGGCATACTGCAGCCGCGGGTGGAGCCGCGTATGCCACGGGGAAAAACCTCGCTGTATCTGAGTATGCTCGGCGGTCTGCGGGGCATAGATCCTTATACCCGCGTTTCCTCGGATGTCTATCAGGATCTTTTCGGTGAAGGGTCGTTTATCGGTAAAGGGATATACGATGTGGATGTATTTGAGCGCGCGGTACACGGCGTGTTCCCGGAAAACCGGATCCTGAGCCACGATTTGCTGGAAGGGTGTTATGTCCGTTCCGGCTTGCTGAGCGATGTGTATTTGTACGAAGACAATCCCCTCACTTACGAAGCAGATACAAAGCGCCACCACCGCTGGATCAGGGGCGACTGGCAGGTGGCTGCCTGGATACTCCCCTTTATTCCGGCAGCAGGCGGGCGGCTGGTCCGGAACAAGCTTTCCGGTTTGTCGCGGTGGAAGATATTTGACAACCTCCGGAGGAGCCTGGTGCCGTTATCCTTGTTGGCGCTGTTATTAGCCGGCTGGTTTGCCTTGCCTTTCCCGTGGTTCTGGACGCTGGCTGTCACCGTGATCGTGCTGCTGCCGGTCATGATCGCGTACGGCTGGCAGTTAATACACAAACCCCTTGACCTGGCATTGAAGGCGCACTTGTATGAAATTGGCGTGTCCATACGGAATACACTGATAAAATTCGTCTTCGATCTCGCCATCCTGCCGTACGAAGCTTATAAATACACAGATGCGATTATACGTGCAAACTGGCGTATGTTCATTTCACGAAAAAAATTACTGGAGTGGACGCCATCTGCAAGTATTTCCCGGCATACCGGAAACGATTTGCTGCATGCATACAAGGGGATGTGGATGACGCCGTTGTCAGCGGTGCTGTGTATTGTGTTTTTAGTAACGCATCCTGCCGCGCTGCTGGTTGCATCCCCGATCCTCATCCTGTGGCTGATGGCACCTGCGCTGGTATGGCGCCTGGGCAGGCCGGGGACAGAAGACAGTCTGGAGCTGCCCGAAACGAGAATGCTGTTTTTGCATGATGTCGCCCGCAAGACCTGGGCTTTCTTTGAGCAGTTTGTAACAGCCGAAGACAATTGGCTCCCGCCGGATAACTTCCAGGAGCAACCGGTTGTCGCGGTTGCCCACCGCACCTCCCCTACCAATATGGGGCTGGCGCTGCTGGCTAATCTTTCGGCGTATGATTTTGGCTATATTCCGGGGGGCGAACTGGCTCTCAGATGCAATAATACCCTGCAGACCATGCTGAAAATGGAACGGTATAAAGGCCATTTTTATAACTGGTATGATACCCTCACATTATTGCCGCTAAAGCCCCGCTATGTATCTACAGTAGATAGCGGTAATCTTGCCGGGCATCTGCTCACGCTGCGCCAGGGACTCCTGTCTCTGTCCCATTATCCGGTCTTTCATCCACGGGCATATGAGGGACTCCGAACTACGGCGCGTATTATTGACAAAACCTCAAAAAATGCCCAGAGAAAGGAGATACGGGCAATAATGGATTTGCTGGACGGCGCCCGTCACAATAATACATTGAGCAGCGTGAAGAAAAGCCTGGATGAGCTCATCCAGCTAATCAGTGAACTGGCCGCTGTTGAGGGTGAGCGTGATCCGACGCTGCAGGCCTGGACGGACAGATTCTTACTGCAGACAGAAGATATCCGGGATGATCTGCTGCATCTGGTTCCCTGGCTGGAAGCGCTGCCGATACCCCGGCATTTTGAGCATCTTGCAGCACTTGATTCAATACCCTCACTGCTGGATCTGCAACGGGCCCGCGACTACTATGCGCAGTATATCGATCAATATGAACAAAGAGAAAATACCCCTGAAGAGCGGGACTGGCTGATACGGGTAAGGGCATTTACGATGCAGGCCGGGAATCGCGCTACGGCAAGAATGATGTTGCTGGAACAATTGGCTGCACATTGTGAGCAGTTAAGTGAAATAAAATACAATTTCCTGCTGGACAAGTCAACCAGCCTGATGAGGATCGGATATAATGTGGATGAGCAAAAGAAAGACGACAGCTTCTACGATCTCCTGGCCTCTGAAGCCAGGCTGGGGGTTTTTGTCGGGATTGCGCAGGGCATGCTGCCGCAGGAGAGTTGGTTTGCACTGGGGCGCTTACTGACAAATTCCGGGGGCGATCCGATCCTCTTATCATGGAGCGGATCCATGTTTGAATACCTGATGCCGCAGTTGGTGATGCCGTCTTACGAGAACACACTGCTGCACCAGACGAGTAAAGCAACCGTCCGGCGACAGATCGAATATGCGGCACAAAAAGGAAAGCCCTGGGGCATTTCAGAATCGGCCTATAATATGGTGGACGCCAACCTGATATACCAGTATCGTGCATTCGGCGTTCCCGGGCTTGGATTCAAGCGCGGCCTGGAAGATGATTTTGTTATTGCACCTTATGCATCGCTGATGGCGCTGATGGTCTTGCCGGAGAAAGCAAGCGCCAATCTACAACTGCTTTCGGATCTGGGCTTCCAGGGTGAATATGGCTTTTATGAAGCCATAGACTACACCCCGAGCCGGTTGCCGAGAGGAAAGACGCACAGCCTGATACAATCTTATATGGTGCATCATCAAGGCATGGGATTACTATCGCTGGCATATGTCTTGCTGAACAAACCCATGCAGCACAGATTCGTTGCTGAGCCTCGTTTTCGGGCAACATTACTGCTGCTCCAGGAACGCATACCCCGTGCTACTGTCTTTTATGCGCATACCACAGATCTTATAGAAACCAAAACCCAATCTGTTGATGCACATGTGCGGTATATTAATACGCCCGATACCCCCATACCGGAGATCCTGCTTTTGGGGAACGGTCATTACCAGGTGATGATCTCTAATTCGGGCGGAGGTTACAGCCGGTGGAGGAATATTGCTGTAACCCGGTGGCGCGAAGACGCCACCAAAGACGACCGGGGTATATTCTGTTATATCAAAGACGTGGAAAGCGGCACTGTCTGGTCTAATACCTACCAGCCCACATTGCGCCGCCCCAAAAGCTATGAGGCAATATTCTCCCAGGGCCACGCCGAATTTCGCCGGCAGGATTACGGTATCGATACCCGGACGGAAATAGTGATCTCGCCCGAAGACGATATTGAAATGAGAAGGGTGCGCATCATCAACAGGACGCAATCGGTAAAGGTGCTGGAAGTGACAAGCTATGCCGAAGTGGTGATGACAAACCAGCACGCCGATGAAGCGCATCCGGCTTTCAGCAATCTGTTTGTGCAGACAGAGATCATTCCAGAGTACCATGCTGTTTTTTGTACGCGCCGGCCACGCTCCAAAGATGAAACGCCGCCCTGGATGGTGCATCTGATGGATGTGTACGGAGCCGAAGTGACAGCTATGTCCTACGAAACAGACCGTATGCAGTTTATCGGCAGAGGCAGAACATTGGCCAATCCCCAGGCTATGGATACCGCTGACCTCTCAGGTAGTCAGGGGGCTGTGCTGGATCCGGTAGTGGCTGTCCGCTACCGGATCACGCTGAAGCCGGGCCAGATAGCCACCGTGGATCTGATATACGGGGCAGGCGAAACCAGGGAGATATGTGAGAGCCTGATGTATAAATACCGCGATCAACACCTGAAAAACCGTGCGTTTGAGCTTTCCTGGACCCACAATCAGGTGTTGCTGCGGCAGATCAATGCTACCGAAGCGGATATCCGGTTGTATGACCGTCTGGCAGCCGCTATCATATACGCTAACCCTGTCTTCCGGGCTGATCCTGCTGTCGTTATCAATAACTTCAAAGGACAATCGGGTCTCTGGAGCCATTCCGTATCCGGCGATCTGCCGATCGTGCTGCTACATATACATGAGCCGGAAAGCCTGGATCTCGTAAAACAGATGGTGCAGGCGCATGCCTACTGGCGTATGAAAGGGCTGAAGGTAGATCTGGTTATATGGAATGAAGACTACGGCTCATACCGTCACGTATTGCAGGAGCAGATAATCGGGCTGGTCACCCTTGCAGCCGGTAGTCAGGCACACGACAGGGCGGGGAGCATTTTTGTACGTTCTGCTGATCAGATACCGGCAGAAGACCGTGTGCTTTTTGAAAGTGTGGCACGGGTGATCATTGCAGATAATAAAGGGACCTTATCAGAACAGGTGAACAGAATACCGAAAGAAAATGCTTTGCCGCCACTGCTGGAAACAAAGCAGGCGATTTCCGAAGACAAGCAGCAGGAAGTTGTTTTGCCGCAGAGTGATCTTTTATTTTTTAATGGCACAGGAGGGTTCACTCCGGATGGTAAAGAATACAAGATACGAACAGACAAAACACGCACTACACCGGCCCCCTGGGTGAATGTAATGGCCAACCCGGATTTTGGCAGTGTGGTCTCCGAAAACGGATCGTCCTATACCTGGGCGCTGAACGCCCATGAGTACCGTATTACGCCGTGGAGTAATGATCCGGTAAGCGATGCCGGCGGCGAGGCTTTTTATCTGCGGGATGAAGAGACGGGTTATTTCTGGTCTCCGGCGCCGTTCCCGGCCGGCGGCGATACGCCATACATCGTTACACATGGTTTCGGATACACAATGTTTGAGCATATAGAACGGAATATCGCTACGGAGCTGTGTATGTTTGTAGATAAAGACCTTCCCGTCAAATTCATTACCCTAAAAGTGAAGAACCTGTCGGACAGGCAACGAATCTGCTCTGCAACCGGTTTTCTTGAAATTATATTGGGTGATGTACGCTCCAAGACAAATATGCATATTGTTTCAGAATACCATGTTCCTACGGGATCGCTGCTGTTTAGGAACAGGTATAATACAGCTTTTGCGCACCGGGTGAGCTTCTTCAGGGTCGATACTACCGGGGAGATAAGCTATACTGCCGACCGTACTGAATTTATCGGAAGGAACAGAGATCTGGGCGCTCCCCAGGCGCTGTCCCGTAAAAGACTCTCGGGGAGCAGCGGCGCCTGCAAAGACACCTGCGGTGCACTGCAGGTGAAGTTTGAGCTGGAGCCTGGGGAAGAAAGGGAAATAGTATTCCAGATCGGGAGCGAGGGGCACAGCGCCAGCGTATATGCTTTGATCCACAGAATATCCGGGGAAAATATACCGGCAGCATCGCTGCAGCAGGTGAAGCTGTATTGGGGAGAAGTATTGGAAACCGTACAGCTAACAACTCCCGATGCAGCGCTGAATATACTCTCCAATGGCTGGCTACTGTACCAGACGCTGGCCTGCAGAATATTCGGACGGAGTGGATTCTATCAGTCGGGAGGCGCATTTGGATTCCGGGATCAGTTGCAGGATGTGCTGGCGTTGTTGCACGCTGCACCCGCGCTGGCGCGTGAGCAGATCCTGCTCCATGCTTCCCGGCAATTTGCAGAGGGCGATGTCCAGCACTGGTGGCATCCGCCTGAAGGGCGGGGTGTAAGGACGCGCTGTTCAGATGATATGCTTTGGCTCCCGTATGTGGTCTCACGTTATATCACTGCAACAGGTGATATGGAGATATTGGAAACCCAGGTTGGCTTTCTGGAAAGTCGTTCACTGCATCATGGTGAAGATTCGTATTATGATCTGCCGGTGATGGGCCATCTCAGCGGCACCTTGTTCGAGCATTGTATGCAGGCTATCAGGTATAGTCTTCGTTGGGGTAAGCATGGGTTGCCGCTCATTGGCTCCGGGGACTGGAACGATGGTATGGATCAGGTAGGTAACAAGGGAGTCGGTGAAAGTGTATGGCTTGGATTTTTCCTGTACGATATTCTTATTGCATTTGCAGGGACGGCCGAAGCATATGGTGATACCGGCTTTGCGGAAACCTGCAGAAAAGAAGCCATGACACTGCAAGCCAACATAGAGGCAGCAGGCTGGGACGGGGCATGGTATATGCGCGCCTACTTTGACGATGGTACGCCGTTAGGCTCCAAGAGTAATACTGAATGCCGTATAGATGCTATAGCGCAAAGCTGGTCGGTACTATCCGGCGCTGCTGATAAGGAAAGAGCGGCACAGGCAATGGATGCACTGGATAAATACCTGGTGAACCGTGAGCTGAAGATCATACAACTGCTTACTCCGCCATTTGATTCTGCAGAACTGAATCCCGGTT
>JBEBVQ010000058.1:0-10032 GCA_040392625.1 Taibaiella soli
TGCGCGTAGCCGGAATATTGGATACCGACAGATTATACTGCCAAATGTTTTGTCCATCGGCTACATAAACCTTTGAGTTATCGGGAGAAAATGCCGCGCCGTAAAAGGAGCGACCGTTATGCAGCATCAGCTCATTGGTTACCCGCCCTGTCTCAACATCAAAATCGTATAGTGCTGCAAAATTGCCGCCCAGTCCCCAGCATGCCACGAGTTTCTTACGGTCCGGCGATACTTTCATTTCACCAATCGAATGATAAGCATTTTGAGTAATGCCGTTGGTAGTAAACGGATGATGTCCGAATGTACCGCTATAGGAATAAACAGGCGTCCGGGAAATTCCGCTATGGGTTATCTCATATGCTTTGAATGCGTTGGTATCCCGTGCATGCACCAGCAACCAGACATTATTACAATTTCCCCGGACGCCAATCATCTTTTCGGATAAGAGCGAGTCCAGCGTTATCCAGCTCCTGCCCGGAACGACATCTCCCATCCCGTTATTCAAACGCATGTCGATTACCGAATAATACAGGCGTCCTACGCGGTAAGGATCATGTGGACTATCCAGACCGGTCAGTGAGAAAAGATAGTACTTCCCGGCACTGTCCGGCACAGGCACAATCAATGCTCCCTGCGTAGCGCTCCCTGTCCACTGATCCTGAAGAACGCCCTGGCCATGTAAACCAGTTACACTGCCCGGCATCAGGTTGTGCGCACGATCCCATACCGCCGTGCCGTTCGAGTAAAACAACAGGTTGCCATTATTATCCGCAACGGAAGCATTCGCCTCAATTCCATTGGACGTCGTGCTGATCCCGCCATTCTGGTTTGTCGTTATTGCCGTTACAATACCATTATTGAATATCAGTCCTGCTCCTTTACCAAATGCCCACACGCTATTCTCCGGCGCATCATATTGCGCGCATAGAATAACGGGCATTAAAAGGCAAAAAAATAAAACAAGACTGCTGATCTGCTTCACAGGTTTAAGGCATTTATCATTCTGAAAATCAACCTAATCAAAAATATTATACAGACATATGCCTAAACGGGTTGAAAACACCTATATTTATAATAAAAATATCCCCGGCTTTTGACCGGGGATTTAATTCATGGTTTTAATGTGACAAATGTGTTGAATGTGTAAAATGTGATAAATCACATTCTTCAAATTCAACACATTTGTCACATTGATCTGATTCTTTTATTTGAATAATTGCTGCGGTGCTATTTTCTTTTCAGCACTTTTTCTACGGCGCTGATAATATTGCCTTTACCCAAGCCGTATTTTTCGAGTAATTCCAGCGGCTTGCCGCTCTCACCGAATGTATCGTTTACCGCCACAAACTCCTGCGGAGCAGGAATATGACGCGACAGTACGCCTGCAATGCTTTCACCCAGGCCGCCATTTACCTGGTGCTCTTCGGCAGTCACCACGCATCGTGTTTTCTGTACAGAGCGGATCACCGTCGCTTCATCCAGCGGCTTGATAGTGTGCATATTGATCAATTCTACGGAAATGCCTTTTTCAGCGAGCGCCTTTCCAGCTTCCACAGCAGTCCATACCAAGTGGCCGTAGGCAATGATCGTCACGTCCGTTCCTTCGGCAAGCACTTGTGCTTTCCCGATTTCGAAGGGCTGATCTTCCGGCGTAAAATTGGCCCATTTGGGCCGTCCGAAACGGAGATATACCGGGCCTTCGTGATCTGCGATGGCAATAGCGGCCGCCTTAGTCTGGTTAAAATCACAGGGGACGATCACCGTCATACCCGGCAGCATTTTCATCATACCGATATCTTCCAGCACCTGGTGCGTGGCGCCGTCTTCACCGAGCGTAAGACCGGCGTGTGAAGCGCATATCTTTACATTCTTCCCGCTGTAAGCCACCGACTGGCGTACCTGATCGTAAACACGGGAAGTGGAAAAATTGGCAAACGTGGTGGTATAAGGGATCTTCCCGCCGATCGCCAGACCGGCAGCCACACCGATCATATTGGCCTCCGCGATACCACACTGGACAAAACGACCGGGGAATTCTTTAATGAATGCGTTCAGCTTCAGTGATCCGGCGAGGTCGGCAGTAAGCGCTACCACAGCAGGGTTTCTGCGGGCAGCTTCGAGAATACCTTCACCGAACCCGGCGCGTGTTTCCTTTTCGTTCAGGAGTTGAATATCTGTTATGGACATGAGCTTGAAATCGACGGCAAAATTAGTCTATCCTTTCGTTAAAACATAACCCCATTCTTTCAGCCAGGCCACAACCTTTTGCCGGTAATCTCCCTGGATGATCACCTGGCCGTCCTTCACGCTGCCGCCTGTACCACAGCGGGTCTTCAACTGCTTACCGAGCGCCTCCAGGTCTTCTGTGGCGCCGGCAAACCCGGATACCAGCGTCACCACTTTACCCGCCCGCTGCTTTGTATCGAGCTTTACCTGCAGCTTCTGTTTTTCTTTGGCTAATGTTTCCTGCTGCTCTTGCTCCGGCAGGCTGCTACGGTAATAATCCGGATCTGTAGAATAAACCAGCCCTCCCCCACGGCTTTTATCTTTTCTGGACATACATCATCTGTATTATTTCAACAGCGAATTTCCGTATTATACGCTTGTCCGTACCAATTATTTTTCTGCAAAAACATGAAACCTGTACAAAATTTTATGAAACAGTAGTACTTTTAACGTGGAATAGTGACCACATGAACTACGAAATCAGGCAATCGGGAAAATTCAAATACGTTGAGGAGGGTTCCGGAGAACCATTAGTCTTATTACACGGCCTGTTTGGTGCATTAAGTAATTTTAAAGACCTCGTTGATCATTTCAAACATACACACACTGTTGTAATTCCCTTGTTGCCGCTATTCGACCTTTCGCTGCTGGATACTTCTGTAGGCGGGCTGGCAAAGCATGTTCAGAAATTCATAGATGCCCGCGGCTATCCCAAAGTACATCTGCTGGGCAATTCCCTGGGCGGGCACGTAGGCCTGGTTTATACGCTGAAACACCAGGATCAGGTAAAGACGATCACCCTCACCGGCAGCTCCGGTCTGTTTGAGAACGGGATGGGAGAAACCTATCCCAAACGAGGCGACTACGACTATATCAGGAAAAAGACCGAGCTTACTTTCTACGATCCGGCAGTAGCTACCAAAGAACTGGTAGATGAAGTGTACGGGATTGTGAATAACCGTCTGAAAGCGCTTAAAGTCATTTCACTGGCCAAGTCTGCCATCCGCCATAACCTGGGCAATGAGCTGACCGGCATCCGGACACCCACCTGCCTGATATGGGGGCAAAATGATACCATCACGCCACCGATGGTCGCAGAAGAATTTCATACGCTGATACCGAATTCCGAATTACACTGGATTGATAAATGCGGCCATGCGCCTATGATGGAAGTACCGGATGAATTTAACCGTATCCTGGGCGACTTCCTGAACCGCTACAAAGGATAAATATTTTCTAAAAACGTTAGTAACAAGTATCCGGTTAAGAGCCTGTTTAAAATCTGGTGCAGGATTTGCATGTATTGCCTTAAAGTGCCGGAATCTATGCTGATCGAAAAATTAATATCACCCGTCATACCCACACTGCTTCCTACAGATAGCGGGAACCGGGCGCTGCACCTGATGGAAGAGAATAATGTTACACATCTTCCTTTAGTGGTGAATAAAGAATATACGGCCCTGGTGCAGGAACATGTGCTGATAGACTGGCCTACACCCGAATCTCCTTTGAGCATGGCGGATTTTCTGGATTATAAACCGGCTGTTATTGCATCGGGGCATCCTTTCGATGCACTCCGGCTGGCACATACATATAACATTGATATCGTGCCGGTGGTAGATAATATGAATATCTATATCGGAGCCATTACCCGTAATAACCTGCTGAACTACATCACTGAAAACAGCGGACTGGATCATCCCGGAGGAATTATCATTCTTGAAATAACACCGCGGAATTACTCGCTTGCAGAAATAGCGCGGATCTGCGAAAACGAAGACGTAACCATAATCAGCACGCAGCTTTATACAGATACCGAAAGCGGTATGCTGCACGTTACACTCAAAACCAACCGTACAGATCTGAGCGGTGTCAGCAGAAGCTTTGAGCGATATGGTTACGTGATCCGGGAGATATTTGGAGCCGAACTGAACGAAGACCATATGTTAAGCCGCTACAAATTGCTGATGAACTATCTGAATATATAGCTTTTGACATGTAAATAATATCTCTTGTTTCGGAAATAAACAGATTGAGATCAGGGACATAACAACTTTCCTTCCGGTAAAAAGCGGGCAATTATCACCACAAACGTTTCCCCAGCTTGTTCCACTAATGGTCAATACCTATAGTTATGTCACAGTCAACAAATAAAAAATAGGCTAATAAAAAATGTTTTCAGTTTCGTCTCGATTCACAATTTCAATTGATAGTGAGTTATTTATAAATAATATTTATTCGTAAACTTCATTATAGATATATTTCATAAACTTTGGCATATAAGAATTGGCCTCTTTTTTGCCTAAGATGTAATTGTTTATCGAGGCATGTTGTTTTATATTAATTTATTTATATTTTTATAAGAAGTAAAAGAAATTTTGTATAAAAAACATGTAAGAGAACGAATTCTAAATTATATTTGTTGCGCACCCTGTCCGGTTATCATATATTTGAGCAACCGTTTTCAATAACAGTATTTTATAAATACAACTCTATTAGCCACAAAAAGAAAAGCAAACTTTTATGAGAAAAGCTGATGTAGTAAGCAGTATTGCTGAAAAAACGGGAGTGCCGAAAGTGGATATCCTGGTAGCGCTGGAAGCGTTTTTTAAAGAAGTGAAAACCTCACTGGTGGAAGGAGAGCCGGTATATATACGCGGTTTCGGTAGTTTTATTCTGAAAAAGCGGGCTGCCAAGATCGGTCGCAACATCAAAAAGAATGTTGCCGTAGAAATACCCGAACATTACATTCCTGCGTTCAAACCTGCCAAAGAATTTGTACAGGCTGTCAAGGAAAGCAATCACCGGCTGGTGGAGTCTGAAGATAAAGAAGACTGAGCGCCCTGCGTATAGCAAGCTGTATTTTGCTATCTTTGCCGGGAAATTAGATTTTTCTTGCGTACAGTACATTATCTTACACTTGCTGCCTCTATCGGGTGCATTGCCTTATTATATGTGTGGGGAAGAACCATTCCTCCGGCTAAAACGGATATACGTCCTGATATGCCCGGAGGAATGGTTGCCGCACATGTACATACAACCGTTTCTATTGATTCCCTGCTGCAGGCCGCACGAAAAACTGTTGCCGTCCACGCGCTGGAACAAATTGACGCCGTTGAAAAAGAAATAGTTTCCCACCCTGATTCTCTTGCCATGGCGCCGGACATAACCCGTCTCGCACAAATATGGCAGGAGCATAAACAATTCCCCGTTGCTGCCTATTATTATGCCCAGGCTGCAAAGTTGGAAAAATCCGAAAAAAGTCTCAACTTTGCAGGCCAATTTTTTCTGCAGTTAATACAGCATACTCATTCGCATGATATGCAGGTGTGGGTAGCGCAACAGGCAATAGATTGTTTCAGGCAGTCCCTGTTGATTAACCCGGATAACGACACTACCAAACTGGCATTGGCGGCAGGATATATTGAGGGAACCGGTGAAACAATGGAAGGTGTGCAGATGTTATTGGGTATTACTCGTGAAACACCTGAACATATACCGGCCAACCTGATGCTCGGCAGGCTTGCCGTTCAGTCCGGTCAGCTTGACAAAGCCATTGAACGCTTTGAAACAGTATTGTCGCAGGAACCCGGTAATACTGAGGCATTGTACTTTATGGCGGAAGCATATAAAGGAAAAGGGAATAAAGAAAAAGCGATTGAGCTTTTTGAAGCATGTAAAAAATTAGTAAACAAACCTGAGTTTACCAGGGAAATAGATCAATATATAAATTCATTTAAATAACAATCAAATAACCATATTATGCCTTGTGGTAAAAAAAGAAAGCGTCATAAAATCGCTACACATAAACGTAAAAAGCGCCTGAGAAAGAACCGTCATAAGAAGAAAAACAAATAACCGGGGTACTGCTGTACATCATCAGCTTACCGGTTCTTCTTCTTATTTATTATTTACGCCGGCATTTTCCTTACACCTTTTGCAAATTACAGGCTCTTTGCCGGCAAGAGGTGTAGGGTTTTGTTGTTGTGCGGCCGGATGTTTGGATTATATAGATCCGGAACCGGATAAAAGACGGTAACAATGAACAAAGAACTGATTATCAATACTTCCGATGAAGGAGTGGAAATAGCCCTCCTGGAAGATAAAAAGCTCGTAGAGTTACATTACGAGCATGGGCAGAGCGAATTTGCCGTAGGCGATCTTTATTTGGGAAAAGTAAGAAAATTAATGCCGGGATTAAACGCGGCTTTTGTAGATGTAGGTTTTGAAAAAGATGCCTTTCTGCATTACACAGATCTCAGTCCCTATTGTAAGTCGCTGCTCAAATTCACCAGGCAATCCGCAGCCGGCAACCCCTCGTGGGGAGAAGACTTCGGTCGGTTCCCCAATGAACCGGATATCCAGAAAAACGGTAAGATCACGGAAATTCTCAGCCAAAAGCCGGAAATTCTCGTTCAAATACTTAAAGAGCCAATCTCATCCAAAGGCCCGCGCCTGAGCTGCGAAATATCCCTCCCCGGACGCTTCCTCGTGCTCACGCCTTTCAACGACGTCATTGCCATCTCCCGCAAAATACATTCCGCAGACGAACGCAAGCGACTGCAGCGTATTGTGGAGAGCATCAAACCCAAGAATTTTGGCGTGATCGTACGGACAGCCGCCGAAGGGAAAAATACGGCAGAACTGCATTCCGATATACTGAACCTTGCCGAAATGTGGCGGGGCGTACAGCAAAACCTGAAAGGAGCCAAAGCACCCAGGATCATTATGAGCGAGCAGGACAAGACAACATCCATCCTGCGTGATCTGCTCAATGAAAGCTTTCAGCGTATTGTGGTAAACGACAAGAAGCTGATGAACGAAACCCGTGAATACATCAGCCGGATCGCCCCGGAGAAAGAAGAGATCGTATCCCTGCACAGCAACGGCCAGCCTATCTTCGACCAGTTCGGCATCACCAAGCAGGTGAAGGCTTCTTTCGGGAAAACCGTAAATCTGAACAGCGGCTCTTACCTTATTATCGAGCATACTGAAGCGCTGCACGTAATTGACGTAAACAGCGGCACCCGAAGCGCTGATGCCGGGCAGGAGCAAAATGCGCTGGCCACAAACCTGGAAGCTGCACAGGAAATATGCCGGCAGATGCGTCTGCGCGACCTGGGGGGTATCATTATCATCGACTTCATTGATATGAAGCTCCCGGAGAACAAACGCAAACTGCTGGATGCAATGGCCGACTATATGCAGCATGACCGCGCCCGCCATACACTGCTGCCGGTTTCCAAATTCGGATTGATGCAGATCACCCGGCAAAGGCTGCGGCCCGAATTGAATATCTCAACGGCAGAAGTTTGCCCTACCTGTAAAGGTACCGGCAAGATCGGCCCTTCGATACTCCTGGCCGACGATATCGAAAAGGATTTGAAATACCTGGTCAACCAGGGGCACCGCACTCTGTCCCTGCAGGTACATCCCATATTGGAAGCTTACCTGACCAAAGGATTGTGGTTTAATTCACTCCGTGCAAAATGGAGCAATAAATACAAGGTAAAGCTGAAGATCATTTCCGATAATAATGCGCCGATCACACAGTATCAGTTTTATGACCAGAAGACGGATGACCTGATCAAATTATAGTGCGGGATAGCCGATGAAGGGTTTTACGGGGGAGCTTATTACCTTTACCACGTATGATACAGCTTGATCTTACCGGGGTCACCTTACCTTTAAGGAAAGAACAGGGTAAAGTAACGGTATATGACCCGTTCCGTAAAAAATGGATTGTGCTGATGCCTGAAGAACAGGTACGGCAATACCTGGCGCGTTATATGACAGACACGCTGCAATATCCTGCAGGAATGATCGCCATAGAAAAGAAAATCATGGTAGGCAGCCGCCACAAGCGCTTTGACCTCGTTGTATATGACCGCAGCCATACACCCTGGATGCTTGTGGAATGCAAAGCTCCGGAAGTATTAATCTCGGAGCAAACATTCCACCAGTTGCTCAATTATCACCGTGCCATACCTTGCCGTTACTGGCTGCTGAGCAACGGGCACCAGCATTTCTGCGCCGATGCGTCCAACCGCGGGCAAATCAACTGGCTCAGCCGGTTACCGGCCTATGATCTGTGAATAGGCTTCCTCATCCCGAAGCAACTCCAGCGCCCGCAGCACCACATTATCTACCTGTGTGCTGATCTTGTAATAGCCTTTGTTACGAAAAAGAATACGGGCCATCTGGGCTTTGACCTGTACTTGAAAGTAATGAGCATTGGCTGGCTTGGCTAATATCCTGATTGCTGCAGCCCTGTCGAAGACAGGCAGCATACCCAGGTAATTTTTAACCAGCGCATCCGTCTTATTGAAATTACGCTCAAAATCTCCGAGGGTCTTATAATCAGCCAATATGGATTGATGGGCCGAATAATAATCCCATAGTACATTTCTAAGCTCGTCGCTGAAGATCATGGAAAGCAGACCGGACGCAAGGCGTGCTGTATCATAGGGTACAAACACGTCCGGGGTAATACCTCCGCCGCCATAGACGACCCTTCGGCCGTTCGTATAATATTGTATCGTATCCAATGCTTCCGACAGCGTATCGGTACCACTGTGCACCTGCTCCGTGAGCCGCCTGATATAATCATCGTGATATGCCTCCCGGCCCTGTGCAAAAGGACGCTGAATGCTCCGCCCCGAAGGAGTATAATACCTGGCAGTGGTAAGCCTCAGCGCAGAACCGTCATCGAGGTTGTACTGCTCCTGTACCAATCCCTTGCCGAAAGTGCGGCGCCCCACTACAACACCCCGGTCCCAATCCTGCACAGCGCCGGCAATAATCTCGCTGGCAGAAGCCGAATTCTCATCTACCAGTACAATCAATTGACCGGCTTCAAATAAGCCCGGGTCGCCGGCATGATAGGATTCCCTTTTGGTTTTCCGCCCTTCTGTATATACGATCAGATTCTTTCCGTTCAGGAACTGGTCAGAGATTTTTACAGCAGGCTCCAGATAACCGCCGGGGTTTTGCCTCAGGTCGAGGATGAACCGGGTCATGCCGGCTGATTTCAGTTCCTGAAGCCCTTTCATAAATTCGTCAAAAGTAGTGGCGCTGAACCTGTTGATACGCATATAACCGGTAACAGTATCCAGCATCAGGCTGACATCCACACTGTATAAAGGTATCACGTCGCGCGTCACTGTTACGTCCCTGTATTGACCATTCAAGGCATCTTTCACCTGTATCCGCACATCGGTGTGCTGCTTGCCGCGGAGTAAAGCGATAATTCCTTCTGAAGTAATATTATTACCGGCGATAAGGCTATCTTCTACTTTGATGAATTTGTCGCCCACCTCAATACCTGCTTTCTGGGAAGGCCCGCCTTCCACTACAGAAGTTACCTGTATGGTATCACGGATAATGTAAAATTCCACACCGATACCGAAGAAGCTGCCCTCCAGGTCTTCATTCACGCCCTGAAGCTGCTCTGCCGGAATATAGATCGTGTGCGGATCCAGGTGGCTGATGATCCCGGTTACGGCATCCTGATACAGCAGGTTTATATCGAGCGTATCCACATAACGTTCCGTAATAAGGTCTATGATTTGCTCCAGACGGTCATTGCGCATGATGATCGCCTGGATATCGCGCTTATGACGCAAGGTATCGCGCAGCCTGAAGCCGAGCGACATACCCAATATCATGATCAGGGAAAACAACAGAGGTGTCCAGACACGTAACCGACCGGATCTTTTTTCTTCCATTCTGGTAAAGCTGCATGCAAAGTTAATAGCAAATAATGATGTTCCCCGCTATTTAATTGAAAAGGGAAAAGGGAAAGTA
>JBEBVQ010000059.1:0-10029 GCA_040392625.1 Taibaiella soli
CCTTGTCGGTAGTATAGATGTCTTCCGGATCACCGCTCAGCGCTACCCAGCGGAAAGGGCCTTTGCCCTCGCAGAATAACGGACGGATGTATGCCGGTACAAACCCGGGGAAATTAAACGCATCTTTTACATCCCGTTTGTCGTGCGCCTGACCGCGGAGGTTATTGCCATAGTCGAATGTGATAGCGCCGCGTTTCTGTAATTCCAGCATCTGGCGTACATGACGTGCCATGGTATCAAGCGAGCGTTTTATATACTCATCGGGATCACTGTTGCGCAATGTATTGGCTTCAGCTACACTTAATCCTTCAGGAAAATAACCAATCAGCTCATCGTGCGCGGAGGTTTGATCGGTGAGGGTATCGGGGGTAATGTTCCGGTCGATCAGACGCTGCAACAGATCAACAACGTTGCAGCAGACCCCGATGGAAATGGCTTCGCCTTTGCTTTTTGCATCGAGCGCCCAGTCTATACTTTCATCAATATCGCTGGTCCATTTGTCAAGATAACGTGTGTCAATACGTTTTTTGATCCGCCAGTCTTCCATTTCTGCTGCGAGGCACACGCCTTCGTTCATGGTAATGGCAAGCGGCTGGGCGCCGCCCATGCCGCCCAATCCGGCAGTGACGTTCAATGTACCTTTCAAGCTGCCATTATAATGCTGACCGGCGAGCGAAAGATATGTTTCGTATGTCCCCTGTACAATCCCCTGCGATCCGATATAGATCCAGCTTCCGGCCGTCATCTGGCCGTACATCATCAGCCCTTTGTCCTCCAGTTCGCGGAAATGCTCCCAGGTAGCCCAGCGGCCTACCAGGTTGGAATTGGCTATCAGTACGCGCGGGGCGTCTTTATGAGAACGCAGTACACCTACCGGCTTACCGCTTTGCACCATCAGGGTTTCATCTTCTCCCAGGTTTTTCAGGCATTCCAGTATCTTGTCAAAGCTTTTCCAGTCGCGCGCAGCTTTCCCGATACCGCCATATACCACCAGGTCTTCAGGCCGTTCTGCCACTTCGGGATCCAGGTTGTTCTGGATCATGCGATACGCCGCCTCTGCGATCCAGTTCTTGCAGTTCAATGTATTGCCGCGGGGGGCTTGTATCGTACGGTGTGATGAAGTTGTGGACATGATCAAGATTTATTGTTGAGGGGGCAATGTGTTTAATGTGGGAAATGTGTTCAATGTGACGAATGTGTTTCCCACATTTCCCACATTCAACACATTCGTCACATTTTTTTTAACCAAGCTGCGCTAATGCTTCTTTCAATACGGCTTCGGTTTTTTCTGGGCTAACCGCTTCTTTCACGAATGCTTTCCCGGTGACGTGCTCATACAGTTCGATGTAGCGTTCGGATATGCCGTTGATCACCTCGTCGCTCATATCAGGCACTTGCTGTCCTTCTTTGCCCTGGAAGCCGTTTTCCATCAGCCATTCACGGACAAATTCTTTAGATAATTGCTTCTGAGGTTCGCCTTTTGCCTGCCTTTCATCAAAACCTTCGAGGTAGAAATACCGGGAGGAGTCGGGCGTATGGATTTCATCAATGAGATAAATAGTATCCCCGATTTTGCCGAACTCATACTTTGTATCAACGAGGATCAGGCCGCGTTCGTTGGCGATCTTCCGGCCGCGTTCAAACAGTGCACGTGTGTACTGTTCCAGTTGTTCGTATTCTTTTTCGCTTACCAGGCCCTGGCGGATAATTTCTTCGCGGCTGATGTCTTCATCATGACCTTCATGGGCTTTGGTGGTTGGCGTAAGGATCGGCTGATCGAAATAATCGTTTTCTTTCAGTCCTTCCGGCAGCGGTATGCCGCAAAGCTCGCGTTTCCCGCTTTTATAAGTACGCCATGCATGGCCGGTGAGGTTGCCGCGGATCACCATTTCCACCGGATAGGTTTCGCACTTATGGCCGATGGTAATATTGGGCAGTGGTGTGCTGATCTTCCAGTTGGGAACGATGTCGGAAGTAGCATCGAGAAATTCCGCAGCGATCTGGTTCAGCACCTGTCCTTTATACGGGATGGGGCGGGGCAGTACTACATCAAAAGCAGAGATGCGGTCGCTGACGAGCATCACCAGGTATTTATCTGCGATCGTATATACATCGCGTACTTTGCCTTTATAGAAAGCGGTTTGGTTGGGTAGTTGTAACATGTAACAGTTGATTGAGAGGCAAAGATAGTGCGAATCGGTTATTTCCTTTTTTGATGGAGCTTGTTATAATAATTATATCAAAATGAGCGCATAATTTGGATTATATCAATAATAGCGCATAATTTTGATTATATCAGAAATAGCGCATAAATTTGTTGTATGGTAAGTATCATGACAGGCGATATTGTTAACTCCAGAGCTTTACCTGCAAGGCAGTGGTTGCCCAGGCTGAAGGCTGTACTGAAGCAGTATGGTAAAACACCGCGGCAATGGGAGATATACAGAGGAGATAGCTTCCAGTTGGAAACCAGGCCCGAACAGGCGCTGGTAGCAGCATTGCACCTGAAGGCCACTGTCATGCAATATAAGTCGTTAGGAATGCGTATAGCGATCGGGATCGGAAAAAAAGATTATACAGCGCCCAGGCTTACAGAGTCTAACGGAAGCGCTTTTATTTATTCCGGGGAATGCTTTGAGCAGCTTGGAAAGCAGACATTGGCCATCAGAACGGCTGATAAAGAATGGGATGAACAGGTTAATATCATATTGCAACTGGCATCGCTGGCTATTGAAAACTGGACGCCTAAGTCAGCGACTATCGTTAAGGCTGCTATCGAAAATCCGGATGCAAATCAGAAAATGCTTGCTGCTATACTTGGTATCAGGCAGGGCAATATCAGCAGAGGACTTAAACGGGCAGGTTATGATGAAATCAAAAAAATGAACGAATATTACATGAAGATAATCCGATTGATATGACTGGTTTTGCTATAAAGCTTGTCCTGGCTCACCTGATAGGTGATTTTTTGCTCCAACCTGAAAAATGGGTGCGTCATAAAGAAGCCTATAAGCATCGTTCAGGTTATTTGTATGCTCATATAGGGATCCATGCGCTTGCGCTGTTGATCTTGCTGCAGTTTGACCTGAGTTATTGGAAAGGAATATTGCTGTTGCTTACAAGTCATTTAATTGTGGATTATGCAAAAATCCGTCTGAAAAACAAGTGTACTAAGCGATGGCTGTTTTTTGCAGATCAATTGGCGCACTTTTCGCTCATTGCATGGGTGGTATATCTCTATTTTCCTTTCACGATCCGGTGGGAATGGTTGTTGTCGGCCGCGACCCTAATGACGGTTATATTTCTGTTGCTGGTATCGGTAGTTGCCTCTGTTGTGATAAAGATACTGATATCCTGGTGGGCAGATGGGGAAGGTATGCCGGTCAATAACAGATCGTTGAAAAACGCAGGAATGTATATTGGTATCCTGGAAAGGCTGTTCATTTTTGTCTTTATTATTACGGATCATTGGGAAGGTATCGGTTTCCTGCTGGCAGCAAAATCTGTGTTCCGTTTTGGTGATTTGTCGAAAGCCAGTGACCGTAAATACACGGAGTATGTTCTGATCGGAACTTTGCTGAGCTTCGGACTTGCGATAAGTGCCGGAATGTTATATCTGCATATAAAAGCCTCCGGCTTATCATGATGGAATGTCTACCGGGAAGAAAGTTTACGCCAACTCCTTCAGCTTGTCAATGACAGTATCCACTTCTTCCCTGGTATTATGCCGGGAGAAAGAAAAACGTATGGGAACCATACTTTCGGAGCGGCCGTTATACAAGGCTTTAATTACGTGGCTTGTATTATTGGCTCCGCTGCTGCAGGCGCTACCGCCGCTGACGCAAATGCCCGCCATGTCGAGATTGAACAGCAGCATTTCCGATCGTTCATTTTTCGGGAATGATACATTCAGCACCGTGTACAGGCTGCTCCCGTTGGCGTCTCCGTTACAGATGAGACCGGGAAAAGTTTCCTGCAGCCGGCTGCACATGTATTGTTTCAGCCCGGCGATATACTCATTGTCTCGTTCAAATCGGCTGGTTGCGATCTCAAGGGCTTTGGCAAACCCGACGATCCCGTACAGGTTTTCGGTGCCGGCGCGCATATTACGCTCCTGCGCCCCGCCGCAGATGACCGGCTGGATGCTGATGTTCTCATTCACATAGAGTACCCCCACGCCTTTCGGGCCATGGAATTTATGCCCTGCGGCGCTGGCAAAATGTATGTGGAGATTGCGCAGGTCTATGGGGTAATGCCCGATGGTCTGCACCATATCACAATGGAAAATAGCGTTGTATTTTTCGCACAGTTCGCCTGCCGCTTTAACCTTGAGCAGGTTGCCGATCTCGTTATTGGCATGCATCAGGGTCACAAGGCATTTATCCGTGGTGCCCGGCAATAACTCTTCGAGATGAGAGAGTGAGATGTGTCCTTTATCTGTCAGTTGTACAAAGCTGCAGGTTGCGATGCCGCGCTTTTCAAGGTCTTCTACTGTATGAAGTGTGGCATGATGCTCTACCGGCGATGTGATAATGTGTGTACACCCCAGATCACGCACGGCTGCATGGATGGCTGTATTGGTACTTTCGGTGCCGCCTGAAGTGAAGAATATCTCGCCGGGGTTGCAATTCAGGATACGTGCTACGGTCTTGCGCGCATTTTCGATTGCCATTTTTGTCTCCCTGCCATAGGAATAAATAGAGGACGGGTTGCCGAACTTTTCGGTCAGGTAAGGCATCATAGTATCCAGCACTTCGGGGTCGAGTGCGGTAGTAGCAGCGTTATCAAAGTAAATACGGCGCATGGCTATCAGGCATTTTTGCCCCGCAAAATTATAAAAAATGAACCGGATAATAATGATCCGGTTTAATGTGGGGAATGTGAAGAATGTGTTTAATGTGACGAATGTGAAGAATGTGTTTATCACATTTCCCACATTCTTCACATTTGTCACATTGATCAAAAAACCTATCTATGCCCGCTGCGCTGCACATGCTGCTGTTGCTGCATATAATTGTGGTATAGCTGCGTTTCCAGTTCCTGTACGATCATTTCAATGTCCTTGTCCCGGTCTTCGGGGTCGTACTCCCGTTTCAGGTTGTTGGAGAACAGCAGCGCCACCGATTGCCATACTACGGCAGAAAAGCCGCCTTTAAGCTCCTGTATAATGGAAAAGCAGTTTTTCCCCGTTTGCCTGTTGATCAGCTTTACAAGCACCTGCCCCTGGCTGATGGTCAGCTCTTCCAATTCTCCCTTGAATTGTTTGTTCAGTTCTTTTTCCAGGGATTTCAGGTATTTTTTACGGGCATCCTTATCATCTTCAAGCCGCACCAGTTCGGTATCTACATCTTTCAGTATGTCAGCTGCAATAACGGCATAAGGATACACTTTATAGACATTGTACCGGAGCTTATCCCAGCGCTGACGTTGCCGGGCATACTTACGGGGCAGCTTTGCTGTTTTTACAAATTCAGGGAGGAATACCATAGCTACGGTATCTCCCCGTTCTGTAATGACGCCCCCCAGGCGTATAGTATCCTGCCCGCCCGGTTGCGCAAATGTGGTAACGGTGCAGGAAAGAAGCAGGATGGCTGCCGGCAGGATGGTTTTATAGATCTGAAGACGAATCACAACAAGCTAAGATGGCAGTGCCGTTATACTACTGCAAAGTTCCTGTATTTGATCATTCTGCGACCAAAACAGTTGTTAAATATACCCGGCCTATAAATTTATTGCATTTTTAGCATATTATAACCATTTTCTTTGTGGTAAATTTGCAATTCATTTAACAGGTATCTCATGAGGCATTTTATTCTATATGCTGCTGTCCTGGCAGCAGCGGGTCTTACATCCTGCGGCGCCAGGCAGCAGGCGCTCACAGAGAGCGAACTGAACGCCCGCGTGGATTCGCTGGTGGCTGAGCGGGTTGAGGCATTGAACCAGCATTATATGGAAGATCTTGAAAAACGCATGGCCATTGAAGTAAAAGTTAAGGCCGACTCGATCGTAGCCGCCAGGGAAAATGCGGGCAAATGATCATACCGGTATTTTTTATCCGGAGATAACGATTCAATCTTTGTATGATGAAGAAGTGGTTTTACACATTGGTACTGCTTTGCGGCGCTTATGGCCCGGGTATGCTGCATGCCCAGGAGGTCATTTACAGCTCGTATGAGAAATTTGACCTGCGGTCGGGCGACTACTCAGTAGTGGGCAAGATCGGAGGAAATCTCTTTACCTACCGGTCGGGCAGCGACGGCCACTTCCTTGATATATTTGATGATTCCATGTACCGGATGGCCATGGTTATTCTTGATTTTTTTCCTGCTAAAATTTACGAGACCCGTTTTGTGGCTTATAGAGACCGGATACTGGTATTGTATCAGGCATTGGAGAGCGGGAAGATCGTGCAGTACGGAGCTGTACTGGATGTACAGGGGAGGCTGATCAAACGCCCGGTAGTCCTGGCACAGGGCCGTAGCGGCGTATTCGGGCAAAACCGGGAATATTTCTCTACGGTGGTCTCGGAAGACAAGACTAAAATACTGGTGTACAATATTACGGCCAGAGGGTCACGACTGAATTTCAGCGGCACCTGGACGGATAACCAACTGGAGACACGCAAGAAAAGTGAGGCGGTGTATGAAGCTGACCGGCGTATTGCCGCAGGCAGTACTATATTGTCAGACAACGGCACTTTGTGCCTGACAGCCTATACGCCGACAGGTTCGCGTGATTATGCAGACGGATTGTGGTTGTTGTCGTTGACACAAGACGACCGGACATTCCGCTCCGCTGCGTTTGATCTGCAAGGCAACTTTGCCACCGGCTCTTATATGAAGCCCGACCAATTGAATAACCGCGTATATATCGGAGGGTTTTATTCTGAAAAAAAGACCGGTAATTATGATGGGATGCTCTTTGGTTATTACGATCTGAACACGCATGCCATGCAGCAGCAAAAGCTGATCCGGATAGACGAGCGCACCCGGAATGCTGCCGGCGAACGGAATGCACGAAGGGCATTCAACGATTACCAGGTACGCAACCTGATCGTGAAGAACGATGGCGGCTTTGTGCTGATTGCCGAGAATTTTTACATCTCCTCCCGCAATACAGCTTACGCACCGGGATGGGGGTATTATTCCATGTATTCTTACGGGCCTTTTATGACGCCCGCCGTCCGCGAGTTTTTTTACGGCGACATCCTGGTGATATCTTATGATGCCGATGGCCGGCGGGAATGGCAGTCTTTTATCCGAAAAGACCAATACTCGCAGGAAGACGGCGGGGTATTTTCTTCTTTCGCTCTGCTGAATACCGGCGGATCACTGGGATTTCTTTTTAATGATTATAATTCAGTACGCAGCCGTATTCAGCTGGCGTCTGTTGACGGCACAGGACAGATTGCCATGCGCTCGCTGGCTGCGGGCAATAATGATGATCCCGACTGGCTGCCCCGTGCAGGAAAGCAAGTGGCTGCCCGCGAAATGGTGATACCCTGTCTGCAGAAACGCCAGATATGCTTTGCGAAAATTATATTTTAATACAATAACCGCTTCGTGCTTCAGATCATCCGGAATAACAGCCCCTTTACGGTACTGATATTATTCATCTTTTCCCTGCTGATACGGTTGCCTGCATTATCCGATCCGGTAATGCCGCTTCCGGTCGAAGGGCTGCCGGTTTACAACCTGTTACTCCATATGACGGGTTTTTTGGTAGGGGGCTCTGTCTTTGGCTTCACACTGCTGACCGCCCTGCTTTTGTTTTTGCAGGCGCTCTATCTGAATACGATTGTGATCAGGCGCAGGCTGGCATCCCGCCCCACGCACATCCCGGTGTATGGCTACCTGGTGCTCACCGCTATATTTCCCGGGTTTGGTCATTTCTCCAACCTGATCTTCGTAAACTGGTGTATGCTCGGTGCATTGGATATGATGCTCCGTTTTTCACAACCCGCTAATCCCCGGAAACATATTTTTAATGCCGGGTTCCTGGTGGGTATGAGCACATGGTTCCATTTTTCCTCAGTCGGTTTTATACCCTTGCTGCTGCTGGGTCTGCTGCTGCTGCGGTCATTTAACCCGAGAGAATGGTTCGTGATTTTGCTGGGGATATGCACCCCTGTTTATTTCCTGGCGGGTCTGCTTTTTCTGACGGACCGGCTGCACGAATTACAGTACTGGCCGGATCCGGTTCGGGCGCTTTCCGGGCGTATTGATATTTCCGTTTATACCGTAGGCGCTGTCGCCGGTATCATGGCTATGGGCGCCGCCGGCCTGTATGTATTGCGGCGGCAGATGTCCCGGGCAGCCGTATTTATGCGCCGGGGCTGGAGCCTGGTGGTCTGTTATGCCGGGATGGCGCTGCCGGTTGCGTTTTTCATGAGCGGGACGGGAGGGACGGCCTGGCTGGTTTTGGTGCCGGCCCTGAACCTGATCATAGTACAACCCATGTACCTCGAAAAAAACAAACGCTTTAGCAATATTGTATGTTGGTTTTCCCTTGGGTTCCTTGTTTTTTGTCAGTTGACATATAACGGATAACTTCGCATGCATTAAGCTCCCGGCAGGTGGCTAATAAAAGAAAAACATCAGGATAAACCGGTGAAACCGGTAAGTGAAATTTTATATATAAAGACAATTACTGACAGATGAAATTCGGAATTATTGTATTTCCCGGCTCAAATTGTGATCGCGATATGATGCATGCATTGCAGGATGACCTCGAGCAGGAGGTAGTGATGCTGTGGCATAAGGATAAGGATCTCAGCATGTTTTCGCAGGAAGATTGTATCGTACTGCCGGGAGGCTTCTCCTATGGCGATTACCTGCGTTGCGGCGCACTGGCCCGGTTCAGCCCCATGATGGAGCAGGTGGTCCGCTTTGCCCGCGAGGGTGGGAAAGTGCTGGGCGTCTGCAATGGTTTCCAGATATTGTGCGAGGCAGGCCTGCTCCCCGGTGTGCTGCTGCAGAACGATCATCAGAAATTTGTTTGTAAGAATGTGTACATCAAATCCGAGCACACGAACAGTATTATAGGAAGGCATGTTGCGCGGAAGCCGTTAAAAATACCGGTTGCGCATGGCGAAGGACGGTATTTTGCAGATGCAGCCACGCTGGAACAACTGGAAGCGAACAACCAGATCGTGTTCCGCTATTGCGATGAGCACGGGGATGTACGGATACAATCCAATCCCAATGGCGCCAGTGGTAATATTGCCGGTATCTGTAACGATATGCGTAATGTGTATGGTATGATGCCACATCCCGAGCGCGCCTGTAGTGAAGTGTTGGGAAATATTGACGGCCAGGCGATCCTGGAGGCGTTTACGTTTGTTAATTAGCTAATGTGATAATTAGCTGATTAGCACATTGGCTGATTGACTAATTAATTTAAGGTTTCCTTTATGTTTTTTTTCAGAAGTTTGTGTCTTGCAGCGATAAGCTGGGGTTTTCTGACAACGACTTATGCGCAAACGACCATACAGGATCCGACATCCTGGCGGTACGAAGTAAAAAAGACAGATACCGGTCATTTTTTTGTCTTCGTGCTGAACCTGGAAAAAGGCTGGCATATATGGGCCATGGAGCCGGGAGGGGATGGGTTTCAGATTCCGCCTTCGTTTTTGTTTGACGACAATAACCAGGTGGAGATACTTGGCCCGGCCCGGGAAAAGGGGGTACTGGAAACGGCAGAGATGGAAGGAATTGAGGGGGCTGTACGTTATTACAGTCATACCGTGGAATATATACAACCTGTCCGGCTGAGCCCGGAAACACGCCAGGTGAGCGGTCGCCATGTGTACCAGGTATGTAACGACCGCATGTGTCTGCCGCCGGTAGAAAAAGATTTTTTGATCGAAGTGACACCAGACGAATGACCGGATCAAACATGCCGGAGCGGCATATCCGGTCTGAGAGATTTTATGGCAGGTGGATGTGAGATAGTAATAAAAGATAAGTTATCGAAACAATGATAAGACTATTGAGGTTTTTACCATCCCTGATTGTTGCGCTTGTTATG
>JBEBVQ010000060.1:0-9999 GCA_040392625.1 Taibaiella soli
TGCGCCGGGAATATATTATATATCGAACCATCCCGCTGTTTAAAAATAAAACCAATAATATGAAACAGGTACTCCTGCTGTTTTTGGCCTTTTTGGCCATGATGCCGATATCATATGCCAATGACCAGAAAAAAGAAAAAAACAAAAATGAAACCCGCACGGAGGACGCCGTTCGCTGGATGACGCTGGACGAGCTGCAGGTAGCCATGAAAAAAGAGCCTAAAAAAGTGTACATAGATATGTACACCCACTGGTGCGGCTGGTGCAAGGTCATGGACAAGAAAACATTTTCCAACAAACATGTGATCGCATACCTCAACGAGCATTTTTACGCCGTAAAACTGAATGCCGAACAACAGGAAAGTATCCGGTTTATGGGCAAGGTGTATGAATTTTCTCCGCAGCACCGGGCAAACCAACTGGCGGTGGAACTGGCACGCGGACAGATGAGCTACCCTACAAGTGTGTTTATAGAAGAAAATTTCCAGAATCCCCAACCCGTACCGGGATACCTTGACGTAACACAAATGGAAATGATACTCAAATACTTCGCACAAAATCTCCACCGGAGCGAACCCTTTGACGTGTATCAAAAAAATTTTAAAGCTACCTGGCAATAGTCCACCCTGTTTTGCAGGGGGAGATAAATTGTCATCATGCTAATTTTTTTCAACATTTTTTCATCTTGTTTTAAAAAAACATACTTTTGCCTTTATAAAAACGAATAATATGAAACAAAAAATATTTGCAGCAATTACAGCATGTATAGCGGGTATGATGATCTTTGCATCCTGCGACAAGATCAAAGACGCAATCAAAGTAGATTTTGACGCCACGTCATCCGATATCAGCTTCACGATCCCGGTGCTGGAAGAATCCGGTGAAGCCACACTGGCAGAAGATCAGGCTTACCTGAATGTGGACAGCCTTATTAAAGCCCACAACGATCAGGTGGGTGTTGAAAATATCAAATCAGTAAAAATAAAGAGCTGTACGATCACCCTGATCAACGGCGACAGTCTGAATAATTTTTCAGTACTTGAGTCCTGTAAAGTCCAGTTATTTTCAGACAGCAAGCCGGATATGATCACTATCGCCGAAATATCCGGCAACCCGGATACGGAAACCCACACACTGGAACTGCCGGTAAACAGCGATCTCGACCTGGCTCCGTATTTCAATTCACGCTATTTCACGTACAAACTCACGGGAAAATCACGCAGAGGCACAACAATAGAGATGGAATGTAAGGTATCAGCATCTTATAACGTTGTAGCAGGATTGTAATAAACATAATTTATATAACAGAGCAGGCAGCGGCGCACAATTGTGCGCCGCTGCCTATATTTGACCGGTCGCGTATTAAATAACTGATTTCAGGACAGGGCAATATAGGCCCTGAATATGATGCTACCCGGCACAATATCGGGTTTGATGTCGCAGATGCTTTTGTGATCAGGCACAACGGCGCCTTCCGGCTCGAAAGACATGCTCTTGTCGCAGCATGTAAATGGAAAGGCAAGACATTTATCGTGATCAAGCCCACCACCTATATGAACCTGAGTGGTAAAGCGGTAAAGTATTGGATGGACAAAGAAAACATCCCCGCAGAGCGGCTGCTGGTGATCGTCGATGACCTGGCGCTGCCGCTGGATGCGTTGCGCCTCAGGCCCGGAGGCAGTGCGGCAGGCCATAATGGCCTGCGCGATATCGAAGCGGTGCTGCAGACCAACCAGTATCCGCGTCTGCGCTTTGGCATCGGCAACGACTTCCCCAAGGGGCGGCAGGTGGACTTTGTGCTCGGTCGCTGGCAACCGTCCGAGCTGCCGGTGGTGAAAGAAAAAATACTAAAAAGTGCAGAAGTCATTGAAAGCTTCGCGACACAAGGTATTGCCGCGACAATGAGCCAATACAATAAGTAGAGACGGATCATGATCCGTCTCTACATTACCGGTCAGATTAATGAGCACTATGAAAATCACAGTTGCAGTAACAGGCGCAAGCGGCGCGATATATGCAAAGGTACTGCTGGACAAGCTCCGGCAAATGGACGGGCAGATAGCGGAAACAGACCTGATCTGGAGCAGCAATGCCCATACTGTATGGCAGCATGAGCTGGGTAATACTGCTTATACAGACTATCCGTTCCGCGTCTGGGACAAGAACGATTTTATGGCGCCGGTGGCATCCGGCAGCTCTTCGCGCAGCGCATTGATCATTTGCCCGTGCAGTATGGGCACACTGGGGCGCATTGCTCAGGGCATCAGCAACGACCTGATCACGCGCGCTGCAGATGTGATGCTCAAGGAAAGACGGAAGCTGATATGCGTGGTACGCGAAACCCCCTACAACCTGATCCACCTCCGGAATATGACACAGCTTACCGAAGCCGGGGGCATCATCTGTCCGGCATCACCCTCATTTTACAACCACCCTCAGACGCTCGAAGACCTCGCTGCAACCGTAGTCAACCGGGTGCTGCAGTTATCCGGCCTGCCTGTTGACGGATACCGGTGGGGAGAATCCTGACCCTTATAAACCTGCTAATGCACGAACACCTGAAAAACATGGAATACAATAAATCAATCGAACGGCTGCGCAGGATCATGGATGAGCTCCGGGCAGGATGCCCCTGGGATAAAAAGCAAACCATACATACCCTCCGCCAGCAAACGCTGGAAGAAGTGTATGAGCTTGCAGATGCCCTCTCCACATCAGACTGGGAGGGCATCCGGGAAGAGCTGGGCGACCTCCTGCTCCACATCGTATTTTACAGCAAGATCGCTTCCGAGCAAAACAAATTCCAACTGGATGATGTGATCGAATCCGTCTGCAACAAACTTGTAAACAGGCACCCGCATATCTACGGCCAGGTACAGGTAGCAGATGAAGCGCAGGTAAAGCAGAACTGGGAAAAGCTGAAGCTGAAAGAAGGGAAAACATCCGTGCTGGGCGGTGTGCCGCAATCGCTGCCTGCCATGCTCAAAGCATTGACTATACAGAAAAAAACCAGGCAGGTGGGGTTTGAATGGGACCATATACAGCAGGTGCGGGAGAAAGTGGCGGAAGAGATCGCTGAGCTGGACGAAGCTGCAGCGACTAATGACCAGGAAGCGATCGAAGCCGAACTGGGAGATGTACTCTTCTCATTGGTCAATTACGCCCGGTTCCTGAATGTAGATCCGGAACAGGCATTGGAAAAAACCAACCAAAAATTCATTCGCCGTTTTCAGCAGATGGAATCCATGGCAGATGCAGCAGGCAAAAAGCTGCATGATATGAACCTGGAAGAAATGGACGCCTTGTGGAACAGAGCGAAGAAAATGGAGAATTGAAAATTGAAAGTGGAGAATGGAGAATTGAAAATGGGTTAACTTTCCATTTTCAATTTTCAATTCTCCATTAAATAAATGTTCAGGCGTTATCCATACCCGGGCTGGTTATTTGTGGTGCTGCTGCTATGGCTGGCAGCATCGGGATATTACTACCTCCTGGTACAGCAGGCACAGCCGGAACGGATCGCACACATGGTGGGCGAAGACCTCCGGGAACGCATGGCAGACTGGCAGGAGATACGCAACGATACCATACTCACAGAACAGATATTTAACCGGCAGCTTACACAGGCCGGGCTAAACAAGCTGCTCCGAAGGCCATTCTACATAAACGCACGGGAAGACGGCAAACTGATATTCTGGAGCAACAACCTGACGCAAATCAATTGTGACACCCCGGGGGTTTACCTGTCGGGAAATAACGCCCAGTCCGGGAAAAGCATTTTCTTCACACAATGCGACACAGTTTCACACACACCGCTGCGCACACTGTCGGTCATCGTACCGGTTGCCTGGATATACCCTTTCGAAAATAATTATCTACAATCACACTGGGTCGCCTCAGCGCTTATACCTCCGACTGCCCAAGTGTCGCGGCATGCCGCAGAGGGGTTTGAGCCGGTTTATTATGATGCGGGCAAAACAGCATTCTATATGCAGTTGCTGCCGGAAAACATGCCGCAGATCAAGCCGGATCATTATATTATATGGCTTTCGATTACCACTGCAATTGCCGTATTCTTCTGGATACACCTGATTGCCCGGCATCTGTCCAAAACGCGCAAATCCCATACCGGCCTGCTCTTTATAGCGGTGGCGATCATCTGCATCCGTGCAGCCTTGTACTATGCCGGCTTCCCCTTCAACCTCGAAGAAGTTGAACTGTTTTCTCCGCGGCTCTATGCATCCAGTTGGTTATTACCATCGCTGGGCGACCTGCTAATCAATACCCTCCTGCTCGCCTGGCTGTGCACTTTTATTTTTGCACATACACCATACCGTGCGTTCATCCCGGGCATCTGGTCTGCCTGGCTGCGGTACCCACTCTATATATTGACGGCAATATGCCTCACGGCATGTACCTGTTATGCCGTACACATCATCCGGAGCGTCGTGGCAGACTCAATGATCTCATTTGAGGTGAGCGATTTCTATGCCATTGACGGATACACGGTGACAGGTCTCGTAGTCATTGTGTTAACGGCAAGCATCGCCGCCCTTGTCCTGCATATACTGAATGCCCAATTTGCCGGACAAACAGATATGCGCCGGATCAAGTATCCGTTGATCATCGCGACCGGCTTTCTCTATATTTACCTGGATATACCCGGTCACATTGCCGGACTGCCGCAATATTACCTGCTGCTATGGCTGGTGCTCTTCATAGCTATGCTGGATATGAAATGGCTGCAGATCAGCCGCGACCTGCTGGCGCCAAAGACGATCCTCTGGGCCGTATTCATCAGTATTTCCACGACAATGCTGATGCAATATTTCAATCATGAAAAAGAGCGGGAAAGCCGGAAGCTGTTTGCAGCAAAATTATTACACCAGAAAGATCCTGTTACAGAATACCTGTTCATTGACATCGCCAGGGAGCTATCCGTTGATCCCCGCATAAGGGCATTCATAGAACAGCCGGGAAGGAGAAGCCGGAAAGATCTGGAAAATCGGATTGAGCTCTTTTACCTGAGCGGACATCTGCACAAATACCAACCGAATATCTACCTATATCATGCCAACGGGCAGGGGCTGTATAATACACCTCCCGTTTCCCTGCACGAAATGGAAGAACGTATCGCACAAGCGATACCGGTGGACGGATCGCATTTGTATTTTATCGAAAACGCTGCCGACAATCATTACTATCTGGCGCGTATCCCTATCCGGAAAAATGATACCACGATTGCAGGATACCTTTTCGTTGATATGACCCTGAAAAAAGAAAACAACGAAACGGTATATCCGGAATTACTGCAGCCGGGAAATATAAGTTCCGTACCACAAACTGTACGCTACGACTATGCCATATACAACAACGGGCATATAGTGGCTCAATACGGCTACTATCCCTTTCCGCTGAACATACCACAATCAGGGCGGGACACGCTCAATTATGTCTTTGAAGACAAAAAGAATATTTCAACATTATGGTACCGTACCGACACAGACAGATCTATCGTCGTAGTGCACCATGACGGCCCCTGGCTGCGTCTCACAACCATGTTCTCCTATCTCTTCAGCGTATTACTGCTGCTTATGCTCATTGCCATTATACTGAGTATCTGGTTTAGCTACAGCACTATGGGAAAACGGCATGTGCGTCTCGGTCACATGACATTGCGCAGGCGCATTCATTACACGATGCTCGGCATAGTGCTCGCCTCATTCCTGGTTATCGGTATTGCCACGATCACGTTCTTTAATAACCGCTACCAGGAGTCGAGCCGGAATAACCTGCAGGAGATTACCCGCACGGTGGAGAACAGCATACGCCAATACCTGGGCAACCAGAAAGCGATATCTCATCCGGAAGCATTCGCAACGGTAACACAGCAGCCGGAGTTCCAGTACCTGATCAACGGCTTGGCCCATCAGTACAGAATTGATATTAACATCTTCAATACCGCAGGCATGCTGCTTACTACCTCCCGGAGCGCGATCTATGACAAGAGCCTGCTTGCCCCGATCATGCGCGCTGATGCTTATCAGGAATTCAGCACAAAAAATCTTTCCCTGCTGCTCCAGCATGAGAAAATCGGGGCCTTATCCTATCTGTCTGGGTATGTACCGTTTCAAAACAAGGCAGGCGTTACGACCGGCTACATCAATGTGCCCTATTATGCATCGCAGGAAGAGTTAAAGTATCAGGTATCCAATATCCTGGTGGCCCTGATCAACCTGTATGCCTTTATACTGCTCATATCCAGCCTGCTGGCAGTAATCATTACCAACAATCTTACCCGCTCGCTGCACATGATCATCGGCAAGTTCAAGCGCCTGAACCTGCAGCAGAATGAGCTGATCGAATGGCCTTATGACGACGAGATAGGGCTGCTCGTGAAAGAATACAATAAGATGGTGCAGAAAGTGGAGACCCATGCCCTGATGCTGGTGCAGAACGAACGGGAATCGGCCTGGCGGGAAATGGCCCGGCAGGTAGCGCACGAGATCAAAAATCCGCTTACCCCGATGAAGCTGAATATCCAGTACCTGCAGCAGGCGCTGAAGCTGAATCACCCCAATGTAAGAGACCTGACCACACGTATTGCCGGCTCATTGATCGAGCAAATAGACAACCTGAGCTATATCGCATCCGAATTCTCCAACTTTGCCAAAATGCCGGAGGCCAGGCCGGAATTACTGGAGCTGAACGAAACCCTGGAACGTGCCGTGGAACTATATCTGAATAAAAACAACGTTACCGTTACTTTCCTTAGCTGGCGGGAGCCGCTCCGGGTATTCATCGACAAAAGCCAGTTGCTCCGCGTATGTACCAACCTGATCCAGAATGCCATACAAGCCATACCGGAAGGTCAGACCGGGCGGATCGAGCTCATGCTTGGCCGGGAACGGCAAAATGCGATCCTCTCAGTCCGGGATAACGGAAATGGCATCCCTTCACAACTTAGGGGGAATATCTTCAAGCCTTATTTTACGACCAAAACTTCCGGCACCGGCCTGGGGCTTGCCATGACGCGGAAGATCATCGAGTTCTGGAAAGGCGCTATATGGTTTGAAACAGAAGAAGGAAAGGGCACTGTTTTCTTCATCCGGCTACCGCTCACCGGCCCGGAGCAGGGAGAACAAAAAACAGAACCATAAAAAAGATTTACTTTTGGAATATAAAGGTTAACCGACATTTGCCGATTGACGGCAATAACCCGGTAACCGGCTTCTTTATGCATAAAAGCCTTATTACAACGTATGTCAGGAGTTATCTGTGCCTGATATTATGTGCTGTGTGCTTCCTCTCCTGTACAGACAGCCGGCCACCCCGGCAGGCAACGGGTGTCCCGTCGGCCGGCCCTGTGGATACCGCCGCTCCTGTCAATTTCTATAAAAGACTGACGGGCGCCATCGCGGGCAAAGCCGTTACGGTACATCTGACTTCATTTGACGGGCGATATACCGGCTATTGTTACTACAAAGGGCAGGAAACATACGTCAGCCTTTCTTCTTTCGGAGATACGGCACATGCAGCAGGCATACGCCTCGATGAGCTGTGCATCACGGAGCGGCTTGCAGACAGCGCCGCCCAGCCTTACTGGCTGCTCCGCATCTACGGCGACTCGGCATATGGGATGAGGGTCAGCGGGGAAAACATACCACCCGACGAGATCATATTGAAAGAAGATTACCCGGAAGGCAGTTGCCGCATGGAACTGATCTATCATTCACTACGCGCTGCGTACCACGATGAATCGGATACCCCTTTTGTAACAAGCACATACCACCTGCTATGGCCGGTCAGTGACCCGGACACAGCCCGCACCACTTTCCTGGCCCGCTGGTTTGCAACCCTCACCGGATGCGACAATCCGTCGGTATATACCAAATATGGTGTCTTGCAATGCATTTCCGAAAAAGATAAAAACTATTTCAGCGAATACAGGAGAGTCATAATGGAATCCGGGATGCAGTCGGACGAGCTGCTGCGGCCCACCAACAACCATTTCCGCGATGTATTCTGGAATGTTGCCGGAAATGAAAACGACTTGCTGACCCTCGAGATCACCAGCAGCGAATACACCGGCGGAGCGCACGGCAACTACACCATAAACTACTATTGCCTGGATATGGCGCTCCGGAAACTATGGACGTTGCCGGACATTATGACCATAGACAGCAGCAAGCTGAAAGTATTGCTCGACATGGCAGCACGGCGATATTTCCGTACCGGCGATACATCCGCTTTACAGGAGCGCCTGCTGGTAAGCGAAATCCCCGTGACTGAAAACATATACCTCACCGATGCCGGGATCGTCTTTTGTTATCAGCCTTATGAAATCGCCTCTTACGCCGATGGTGTAATACCGCTTTTTATATCTTACCGGGAGCTGAAGGATATGCTGCAGGACGCATTCAGAAAGCGTATGCGCCTGGACAGGACATACGGCGGGCATATCATCTGACCGGCGTGATCCACAATATCATAAAACACCTTATTTTTGTTATTGTATCAATATCCACCCATATGGACGACAGTCATGAACAGTTAAAATATCCCATCGGCCACTATGAGTCCCCTGACCGGTATGCACCGGAATTACAAAACGAATGGATCGTCACCATCGAAGCGCTTCCCTCCTGGCTTGATGCCTGCATTGAAAATCTGGATGCAGCACAATTGGATACTTCTTACCGGCCGGGCGGCTGGACGGTTAACCAGGTGATCCACCACCTTGCCGACAGCCATATGAACGCATTCATCCGCCTGAAGCTCGCTCTTACCGAAGACAGTCCCGTAATAAAACCATACAATGAAAAGCTATGGGCAGAACTGCCGGACAATGATGCCGTACCCGTTAACGTTTCCATCACGCTGCTGCATGCCCTGCATCGCCGCTGGGGCCAACTGCTCCGGAACATGCACCCGGAAGACTGGGAACGTAATTTCTACCACCCTGAACAGGAGCGCTATATACCGGTCTGGGAGCTGACGGATCTATATGTCTGGCACGGACGCCATCATACCGAACAAATACGGAAACTCAGGGAAAGAATGAACTGGTAGCGGCAGATACCGTATCTTCCGTGACTGAATTATTAATAATCACTTGCTGCCCCATCCGATAAATAAAAGCCTGCTGCCTGTAAAGCGTGTACTGCTGCAACTGTTACTGCTGTGCGCCTTATATTTTATCAGCAGATGCCTGTTCACTATCATCAACCACAGCCATTTTGAAGGTCTTACCATAGGTACGTTTGCGAAGCTGTGCTTTCATGCGCTGCGCTTTGATATCTCTGCCCTGCTGGCGATCAATGCACTGTACATACTGCTGCTCTTTCTACCCATTCCTGTAAGAGCTACCAAAGTATGGGACATTATGATCCGCCGGCTGTTCGTGATCACCAACAGCATAGCATTGCTGTTTGAGCTGAGCGACTGGGCCTATTTCCCTTACAACTTCAAGCGATCTACAGCCGATGTGCTGAATATGGTAAGGCGTGAAGGAGATTTCCGGGCGCTGCTCCCCGGCTTTCTTATTGATTACTGGTATGTACCGGTTGCTGCAGTTTTT
This sequence comes from Taibaiella soli, assembly GCA_040392625.1. Taxonomy (GTDB): domain Bacteria; phylum Bacteroidota; class Bacteroidia; order Chitinophagales; family Chitinophagaceae; genus JBEBVQ01. The sequence continues at coordinate 9,581 of JBEBVQ010000060.1, forward strand.
TTTATTGGGGCGCTGATCTACTTCAACCGGAAGATCTGCCGGGCAACACCACTCAGTGCAATGAAAAACAGTACGCCTTACAAATGGCGTCCGCTCTGGCAGACATTACTGCTGTTCCTCATTGCGGGATGCACCGTTATCGGCATCCGCGGTGGTTTGCAATATGTGCCGGTCAACCTGCGCAATGCACTGCAGGCAACGGAAAGTAAATTTACACCCATCGTGCTCAATACCCCGTTCAGCATTATCAATACAATGCAAAACAGGGATCTTAAGCCGCTGGATTTTTATCCGGAAGATCAGCTCCGTGCGTATATCAATCCCATAAGGGATCTTTCGGGGAAACCATTCCGGGATAAAAATGTAGTTGTCATTATACTGGAAAGCTTCTCTAAAGAATTTACCCGTCTGGGAACAGG
>JBEBVQ010000061.1:0-9829 GCA_040392625.1 Taibaiella soli
AGATTGCAAGCCTGTGCCGTACAGCCCGGTGTGTCGTCTTTGGGATAGAAATAAAGCGCCACCTTTTTCCCCTTGAAATCATGCAGGGAAACAGGATTGCCATTTTGATCATTTACCGTGAAGTCGGGCGCTTGCGCCCCTGGTTGCAGTGCCAGAGTATTTATTTTTAAGCGTTTATAATTAAGTATTCCGGTTAGCGCACAAAAGGATAGGACAGTACCGCTGTATTTCCGTTTTCATCCGTTGTGGTAACCTTCAGCGTGTGCTTTCCTTTAGGGCAATGTTCGTCAAACTTATAGAAAAAATCATTCCCCCTCTGCTGAAAGAGCAGCCATTTGCCGTTAAGGGTAGCGCGGAAGCTCTTAATACCGGTCATGTTGTCGGTCGCGCGGAGGCGTATCTCGCCGGCTGCCGACAGGTTGTTACTATTGCCATTCAGAGAAATGATCCGCGGCGGAATGGTGTCCAGGGCAAGCCGGTAAGCGCCGAAGCTGCGGACGGATTTTTTATACCAGCCATTCTGATCTTTCTCTGCGGCTGTTCCTGTTTCCTTTTTTCCATCGTGATACAGCAACGCGATCTTATCCTGAAGGTTGAAAGGTATAGGTCTGGACGGTTTGATCTTCAAGTCAAAATAACTGTGTACCGGTGTGGCGGCGTGATGCACCTGGAATCGATCTGAATAACTGTTGGCATCGGCTTTCTTATCCAGTTCAAAACAAATATCCGTGTAGAGCGCGTCAGGATCCAACGCCAGCGAAAGGTTGTTAGTTTCAAATTGATTCATCTCACTAACGCGGAACGACGTGGTGCAATTCCCGGTTGTAGCGCGTGATCGCGAGCTGTCGGCACGAAGGAAGAAGCGCACATGGCTCTGGTTGTTGTACACATCCTTGATCACGATCCGTACTTCCTGTGCCCCGTTTGTCGGAGCTTTAAGCTGCCCCTGCAATGTGTTCAGCGTATCGTAGATCTTGTGCAGTTGGTTGCCCGGCAACCGGAAGAAGCATTGGATCCAGTTCCGCTTCTCATGTCTTGTTTTATAGTCTGTATAAGCGTGCAGGTAACGGGTTTCCTGGTAGCCGATATCATCCAGACGGATGCGGGATTGCAGGACGTCGCCCTGATATAACTCGGCAATATAAAAGCCGAGAGTGTTGTTGCTGCCGTCCATGAAGTCGTTCACTTCGATGCCGATACCGGTTTCCGCTGCCGGATGTACGGCAATAGTATCGCCGGTTGCAGGTATATAATTGTCACCGGTTTTTTTGAGTGGGAGCAGCCGCGGCGTGATACGATATATATTTTCGGAGGGCGACTCATACACGGCCAGTCGCAGTGGCACCGGCGGACGGTTGTCTGTAATATTGAACCCGAATAGCTGGGGATTCAGCGGGTGTTCTGTTGCCGTGTTTCGTATTTCGAAATGCAGGTGCGGCCCGGCAGATCCGCCGGTATTGCCGCTCCAGGCGATCTGTTCGCCTTTTTTCACGGGGAACTGACCGGGAGAAAGCGTGATGTCTGTTTCCCAGTTTTCCTGTTCGTATTGTTGCTGGCGGAGGTATTGCTGAAGTGCCGGGGCGAAATCGTTCAGATGGGCGTAAAGCGTGGTGTACCCGTTGGGGTGGTCGATGTACAGCGCATGACCGAAGCCGCCTTTGGATGTGCGCATCCGTGATACGTACCCGTCTGCCGCTGCATAGACCGGCAGATTTTCTCTTCCCTGTGTTTTGATATCCATGCCGCTGTGGAAATGCCCGGGGCGGCATTCGCCGAAATTACCCGCCAGCATGATGGGGATACCCAATGGGTTGCGGAAATAATCTTGCGGGTAAGTGGGATCTGGTGCGATGGATTGCGCGTTTGTGTATTGTGCGAGGAGAATGCAAAAGGCAGTAAGAAAATGTCTCATAGTGTAATTTCACTTGGGAATGTGATGAAAAGCCGTGTCAGGTATTTTCCATCAAAATTACCCGTAAATTTGCATCTTCTCTATGGAACAACATACGAACGATATTTCATCTCAGGAGACTGAAGCGCCAAAATCAGGCAAAGAGCGCATGGTGCGGTGGCTGAAACGCATCGGCGTTGGTGGTTTTATCTTCTTTACAGTCAAGGGTCTAATCTGGCTGGCTGTTTTTTACGGTGGTTTCCGTTTTCTGGGTTGCAGCGAGGGTTAATGTAGCACCGCCTGCAATACCTGCAGCGACCGGATATTACCCATATGCTGGGTGTGGTTTTGCAGGAATGATACATACCATTCTATCAGAAGGAACCGTGTAGCCGCATTCATGGCTATTGTACCGAGATCTTTCGGGTGTTCTGTGCGTATCAGCTGGCTGAGCGCCTCCGCAGCATGCTTTTCCACAAAGGGGTGTATGGTAGGTGGGACGGCAGTAAAAGCGCCTTCGTGCAGGTTGAGGTGAGGGGTGGCCTCCGAGAATGACCCGCGTATCTCATAACCCAGCCGCCGGCTGCTCTGCGACAGGAAATACAAAGGGAAATTGGCGATCTCCGTTGTGTCCAGCGTATCGAGTTGTATAAAATAATCCAGCGCCATATTAAAGAGTTCCGGTTGGGGGGCATTTTCCGGCAACAATCGCAGCAGCAGTTCTACCGAAAAGAGGGCAATGCTGTTACGGGTAATATTTTCCTGCAGCTGGCGATAAACGTGGGCAAATTGCATATCCCGGATACGATGGAGGTTCCCCTGTGGTTTCTGATATGCAACAATGTCCAGCAGCGATGCCGGCTGGAGCAGCACGGCCTTATTGCTTTTTGATCGCGTGCTGCGCACGCCCTGCACCATAAACGACTGGATGCCGTTATCACGGGTAAACAAGGTGCTGATCAGGCTGGTCTCCCCGTATTTTACCGAGCGCAGTACAATGCCTTTGGTAGTGGTTAGCATAATTTTAATTGAAAATTGAAAATGGAGAATTGAAAATGCCCTTAATTTTTAATTTTCAATTCTCCATTTTCAATTATTATCCCTGAGTTCTAACGAATTTTCGGGTACACCAATTGATCCAGATCCACAACGCCGGGAATATTTTCACAGATAAATCCTTCTCCGTATTGTGTGCCGATCTGTTTGCCCAGTAATGCCTCCCGGTATTCGATCTGCTTCAGAAAATCCGGTGTGGAGATGTAGGTGACCGGCTCGTCCGACCCGGAACTGAAGAACTGGCTTTTATAGCAGCGTATGGCTTCCATTTTTTTGTCGAATGTTTCGCTGATATCGACGATCAGAGTCGGTGTGAGCTGGCGATCCTGGATCATATGGAAGACCCGTTTGGGCCGCCAGGGCTCCTGGGCGGTCCCGTCAAGTTCGGTTTCTATCTTTCTTAACCCGGAAAGAAAGCAAGCATCAACGATCAGCCGGCTGCCGCGTCCGTGGTCGGGATGGCGGTCGGAAGGGGCGTTGGCGATCACGATCTCCGGTCTGTATTTCCGGATATAGCGGATCAGCTTGCGCTGATGCGCTTCATCATTCCGGAAAAATCCATCGGCCATTTGGGCATTTTCACGCACGGCAACCCCCATAACTGCCGCTGCCGCACGTGCTTCTTCGTAACGTGCCGCCACGGAGCCGCGGGTGCCCAGCTCACCCTCCGTCAGGTCGATGATACCAATTGCCTGCCCTTTGGCAGCATGTTTGATCAGTGTGCCGGCACATCCCAGTTCTATATCATCCGGATGAGCGGCAATTGCAAGTATGTGTAGTTTCATAGACTGGATACAAAAATAAACAGAAATTAAGGGATAAATGGCGTACCTGTACCGGCTGTCACATGATGGCATAACTTTTTTAGTTGTCTTTGAGTCTAAAATCCATATTTATGAGGTCTATATTGTATCTGATTGCGCTGATAATGATCATAGGCTGGCTGCTGGGCGCCTTTGTCTGGACGGCCGGTAAGCTGATCCATGTACTGCTGATACTGGCTATTATTTCTCTGCTGCTGGGGCTAATAGGCGGGAGAAGAGCGGATTAGCAGTTTCCGGCGCCTCCGGGCAGTCGTTTGCACGTGGCAGGAAAATGCAGCGGAACCGGTAATTTTCATTAGGTTTGTGCCTTTACAATTCGTTGGCGCCAGATGTCTGAAAATTATATCGTATCCGCGCGGAAGTACCGTCCGCAGACTTTCGACACGGTAGTGGGGCAGGAGCATATCACCACTACGTTAAAGAATGCCATCCGCAATCAGCACCTGGCTCATGCCTATTTGTTCTGCGGGCCGCGTGGCGTGGGTAAGACCACCTGCGCACGTATTCTGGCACGTACGATCAATTGCGAAAATCCCACCGCTGAAACCGAAGCCTGCGGCGTATGCCGCACGTGCCGTTCATTCCAGGATAATACATCGTTCAATATTTTTGAACTGGATGCGGCCAGCAATAATTCTGTGGATGATATACGCAACCTGACCGATCAGGTCCGCTTTGCACCACAGCAGGGACGTTATAAGATCTATATCATAGATGAGGTGCACATGCTGAGCGCCGCGGCTTTTAATGCATTTCTCAAAACGCTGGAAGAGCCGCCGTCCTACGCGATCTTTATCCTCGCCACCACCGAAAAACACCGGATATTACCTACCATCCTGAGCCGCTGTCAGATCTTCGATTTCAAGCGGATCACCACCGGGGATATTACGACACATCTTCAGGGTATCATACAAAAAGAAGGGCAGCAGGCCGAAGAGGCTGCCCTGCACGTGATCGCCCAGAAAAGCGAAGGCTGCATGCGCGACGCACTCTCCATGCTCGACCGTATATCAGGCTTTACCAATGGTGTGCTGACGTATGGCAATACCATGGAACACCTGAACCTGCTGGATGCAGATTTTTATTTCCGCCTCACAGATCATATGCTGGCGCAGGATGTAAGCGCTACGCTCCTCGCGCTCGATCAGGTGCTGGAGAAAGGATTTGAAGGGGATGTAATACTCGGTGGACTGGCAGAACATATACGCAACCTGCTTTTGTGCAAGGATAAGCGGATGGCTAAACTGCTCGATGTACCCAATGACCACAAACAGGTTTACTTTGAAAAAGCCAACCAGGCGCCGCCTGCTTTTGTGCTTTCTGCGCTGAACGTGATACACGAAGCGGAACTGGCGTATAAAAGCGCCGCCAACAAGCGGCTGCATGTAGAGCTTTGCCTGATCCGGCTGTGCTATTTATTGCAGGCGATACGGCCCGGCACTGAGGCTCCGGAAGAAAAAAAAAAGACCGGTGACTTAGCCGCTCCGGTTGCTCCGCCACCTGCACCCGCAAAGCTGCAGACGCCGTTGCCAGAATCAGGTGTGCCGGAAAAATCATCACCATCAGTTACGCCGCCGGTTCAGCCGCCCGCTGCTCCTGCTGCACTACAGCCAACAGCAGACACAAAGGCTTCATCGCTGCCTGCATCTGACGGCAGACGCCGGATTACAAAGGGTCTCCTGGAGGATCTGGATGACCTCAGCATCATGCCGGATAACCATACTGAAATCACAGAACTTACCCCGGAGCGTATAATGGATCTTTTTAACCGCTACCGGCAAGAGATACAGGAACAGGGGAAAAGTGCTGTTTATGCTCAGTTCAATATGATGAGCCTTGAATTGCATTTGCCCGATGAAGTCCGTATCATATCGCCAACGGAAATAACCAATGAATATGCGTTGAATAGCAGAAACGATATGATTGATTTTTTCAGCCGTCACACCGGTATGATGGTGCGCGTTACCACTGAAGTACGCCAGGATACAACAGATCAGCCGGAGCAAAAAATGGTTTTGAGCAAGCCGGAGCTGTACGAAGCGCTGGCTGTTAAAAATCCATACCTCGCAGCGCTTAAAGACAGCCTGAATTTGCAGATCGATTACTAAAATTAATCCTGCCTAACGGGTCCAAATGAATTGTCGCACCTGCTTCATACCATTATTATTACTGACCCTGATAATGTCAGACAAGGGATATGGACAGGTATCGGAAGAGCGCCGTCCCCCGGCTCAGGTGTTTGAAAAACAAACGGTGACCCATATTATTATCTCCGGGAACAAGCGTACCCGTCCCGAGATCATACAGCGGGAAATGAGTGTGCAGTCAGGCCAACAGGTAGCTGCTGATTCCATGAAATTCCTGATCCATCAGAATCAGCTCAGGATATTTAATACCGCCTTGTTTAATGAAGTATTGATCGATACCATCCGGACCGGTATCTACACAATGATCTGGCATGTGCAGGTAAAAGAGCGCTGGTATATCTGGCCGGAATTTTCTTTTGCGCTGGCCGACCGGAATTTTAATGTATGGTGGACGGAGCAGAACAGGGATCTGCGCCGGGCCAATATCGGTCTCACGGTGAAAGACCGGAATTTTCGCGGTAATATGGAGCAGGCGGGTTTTACGGCCCAGGTGGGCTATACCCAGCAGTTTTCCCTGAATTACGCCCGGCCTTATGTCGATAAAAAGCAGCGGCATGGTTTCGGCTTTTCCGTACATACCGGCTACAATCATGAAATATTTTTCCGTACCGACAGCAACAAGCTGGAATTTGCCAAAACACAATCTGAGCCCATCTTCCGGAGGTTCGATGCTACTTTGTTCTATACCTACAGACCAGGCTATGCCACGCGGCATGTGCTACAGCTTGCATACCGCAGCCACCGGATACACGATACGATCCTGTCGCTGAATCCCGGGTATTACGAAAACGGCAGCAATGCGTTGCGTATGGTTGAGCTGCATTACCGATTTGATATCAATGGAGTGGACAACTGGAATTACCCGCTCAAAGGTAACAAGCTGGTTTCCACCTCCGTGATCCGTACCGGCATCACCGGGATGCGCTTTCAGGCGCTTACACATGTGGAAGCAGGCGCTTTTCGCAACCCGCTTCCCAAATGGTATGTCAGCTCCATCTTTCGGGGGCAGGCAAGCTCCCCTGAAAACCAGCCGTATATACTGCGGAGTGGCATGGGCAATAACTCCGATTATGTGCGAGGATATGAATATTACGTGATCGACGGTGCACATTACGGCATCCTGAGATTAAACCTGAAAAGAGAGCTGATCAACAAAACCCTTCGCAACTTACCGATACCCTATCTGCCCAGCATACCTGTACGCATTTATCCAAAGATATATGCAGACGCGGGTTATGCCCGTAATCGTTTTCCGGGAAACAGTTTTCTGAATGATCGTATGCTGTATGCCGCCGGCGCCGGCGTGGATATCATTACGGCTTATGACATGAAGTTCCGGCTGGAATATACCTGGAACCATTTGGGACAGGGAGGTTTTTACCTCCATATGCGCAGTGAATAGATATATTTCCTTCTTGGCAGTATTTTTGCTGGCAAGAATTTGATTCTGGCGTTTCAGAATATTAATTTGGTATATCCGGCTACAGGCCGTTTGTTCATACTTAATAAACCGATTATGATTAAGAAACTGACTTTATACTTTCTGGCTTCCGCCTGTTTATTTGCTGCAGGATGTAAAAAGAAAGATGGCAGCGGTGGATTGAATTTATTTACGCTTGAAGATGAGAAAACGCTTGGGCTGCAAACAAAAGGACAGATAGAAAATGATCCCGCACAATTCCCGATCCTTCCCCGTTCGTCTTTCCCCGAAGCCTATGCCTATCTGGATGCGATGCGCGACGACATCCTGAACAGCGGCAAGGTAACTTACAAAAACGAATTTGCCTGGGAACTTTATATCGTTCACAAAGACGATGTGCTCAACGCTTTTTGTACGCCGGGCGGCTATATTTATATCTATACCGGGTTGATCAAATACCTGGATGATAAGTCGTCGCTCGCCGGTGTGCTTGGGCATGAGATCGCCCATGCCGACAAGCGTCATTCCACCAAGCAAATGACCAAAGCCTATGGTATGCAAACCCTGCTGGATGTGGTGTTGGGGAATAATCAGGGATTGGTGACCCAGATCACTTCTGAATTGATCAATCTGAAGTTCAGCCGTACCGATGAATCGGAAGCGGATAAATATTCGGTGACCTATCTCTGTCCGACAAAATACAAGGCAAGCGGGGCGGCAAGCTTTTTTGAGAAAATAGCGGAAGATGGCGATGCGGGGGTACCTGCATTTCTCAGCACACACCCTAACCCTGATAACCGCGTTGCCAATATCAATGCAGAAGCCGCAAGCCAGGGATGCTCAACGACCATCAGCAATACGGAAGACGTGGACGGGTATCAGGCGTTTAAGAATATGTTGCCATAGAAAGGTCTGTCATGCCGGGCTAGATCCGGCATCGTCTGAATGAACCACAACCCAAGCAAAAAGCATAATAGAAGGCCTTTGATACGTAACGCCCGGGGCAACGCCCCGGGCGTTGGGCAATAACCAACACCTCTTGCGCCCTGAAAGGGCAATATAGCCTACAATAACATTGCCAGAGATCTGCTATTTTATCCATAGATATCCCATATATTACCCAATAATCACCCATTATTCTCTAATATCTTTAAAGGTATTGGTTATCTATGTTTATCTTATCAAACAATGTTTAAAAACATTATCTTTGATAGAACGCTTAAACAATACGCTTATGGCAATCCTCGACGGCCATATTCAATTCACCGGCAGATTAGGCAATCTCTCGGCCTACCGGATGAAAGGCTCAGACAAGATTATCCTCCGCGCCAAAGGAGGCCCTTCGGGAGATAAGATCCGTAAGGCTCCTGAATTTGCGAGAGTCCGTGAAAACATCGCTGAGTTCGGCGCCTGCGGCAAAGCCGCCGGACATATCCGACGCCGACTGCAACCCGTTGGCAACCTCGCCGATTACAACTTCACCCCCGCGCTCTGCTCGCTCGCCAAGATGATCCAGCGCAAGGATGAAGACAGTCCGCGCGGACAGCGCAACATTTATCTCAGCAGGTACCAGCAACTGTTGCCGGGCTTCAATCTGAACAAGGCATATCCCTTCGACTCCGTAGTCCGGCAAACGATACCCGCCGAGATTATCCCCGAACAGATGACGGCAGTTGTCTCTTTGCCACGATTGGATCCGCGTCTTAATTTGTTCATCCCCTGGCGGCAGCCGCTATATCGTGTGGTGTTGCACATGACGACTATCAGTGATGTGGCGTATCAGTGCGATGGTTACCGCCTTGCATTGTCCGACAAAGAGCTGTGCTCTGCTACCGTTTATACCGAGTGGCATCCTGTGGCTCAGCCAGTAGAAGCACAGGAGATTGTATTGCAGCCGGCCGGACCACCTGCGCAGTCTGAGACGCCGCCGGCGATATTCATAGCCATCGGCATCCAGATGGGCGCGCCGGTGAGCGATTGGGTCGTGGAGCCGGTGCGTCATTCCGGATGTGGAAAGATTTTGCAGGCGGGGTGAGTGGGGTGGTATGAACACAGAGCTAAAGAACGCACGATCCTCCAAAAAAGGTATTTTTACCTTTAAACAGGCAAAGTTAGTATGGCGATAAAGTTACCGATAACGGCGACCACTGATCAGCGTATGGGGTTAATTTTTTTTAAATTAATGCAGCTATCCGGGATCGTTAATCGAACAAGGGAAACAGATATCATTGTCGATCTTACTGAAGCTCGCTTCCTTCATGCTATTTATTTGTCGGGGCTTTTTTCTTTAATGCGAGCGTGGCAGTATGAAGGGAAAAACATAATAATTGAGAGCAAACATACGGGGCTTAGCTCATATCTTAAAACAATATGCTTTGAGAAAGGATTTGTACTTGATGACAAGCCAAATGCAATTAAGTATTTGGAGTCGTTTCGAACTAAGCAATATGATCAAGTTACATACTATAACAACGATTGAATTAAAAACAGC
>JBEBVQ010000062.1:0-9823 GCA_040392625.1 Taibaiella soli
CCCACGGAAATCGGCGATCATGAGATCCGCCGCTTTGCTGAATATCAGCAATATTTATTTTAAGGATGATCAAGTGGATCGTGCGTTTTATTACATTGATTCAGCTATACGTATCCAACGTCGCGTCGGCGCTTATGACGGCCTCTCCAAATCACTGGTAAACCTGGGGCTGCTTTACATGAAAAAAGGCCGGACAGATACGGCTTTGTCTGTATTGCAGGAAGCCGAAAATCTTGCAGCGCAATACCAGATCAATCCTTATCACTATAATGCGGCCATTCGTACCATCGGGATGGTGTATATAGCGCGTAAAGATTTTCGCGCTGCCGAAAAATATCTGGTGCAGGCCTGGGAAAGCGGCGCCATGATACCCAGAGAAAAGCAGATCGTGATGGAGCGGCTGTAGATTGTATATATGGAAACCGGCCGTTATCAGGAAGGATGGCAGAAGTTGTATGATTCATACCGGCTGAAAGACAGCCTCCGTGACCAGGAAATCACTTTTCGTATATCGGAGTTGGAGGCACAATATCGCACAGCTCAGAAAGACAGGGAGCTTTTGCAGAACCAACTGCAGATGAAGGCGCAGGAACAGCAGATCGCACGGAAAAATACGTGGATGATGCTGATCGCGACTATGGCTGTATTGATTGTTTTTACAGCCGTGACGTGGTACCTGTACCGGCACAGGAAGGAGAAAGCGGAGCGTGAGATACAGCGGTTGAAAGATGTTATGGAGGGAGGAGAAAACGAACGGAAAAGACTGGCGCGGGATCTGCACGACGGCGTCAGCAGCCAGCTCACCGCCGTAAAGTCTTTTTTGCTTGCTGTGCAGCAATCTTATCCTGCGCTTGCAAGCTCGGACGATTTTTCCCAGGCTAAAGAAATGCTGACGGAAACATCTTCGGATATACGCAGGGTGGCGCACAACCTGGCCCCCGATGACCTGATGCATAAAGGGCTTGCGATTGCAGTAAAGGAGTTTTGTGCAGGGATATTCTATGGCAAGGGACTTGATACAGATGTGCAGGTATATGGAGATTTCGGAGATACGCCTCCTCCGATTGCGTTGGCTGTTTACCGGATTGTACAGGAATTATTGCATAATGTATTTAAACACGCCAGGGCTTCATCGGTAACGGTACTGCTTGCGAGGAACGGAGATGAAATTTCCCTGATTGTGGAAGATGATGGAAAAGGTATGGATCCTGCCGGTACAGGGCAGAAAGGTATGGGGCTGCCTGGTATCCACGAAAGGGTAGCAGCCTTGCAGGGTAAAATCTCAATAGATAGTCAGCCAGGTAAGGGGATGGTTGTAAACATTGTTTTCAGATTGACTTGAATTATGGTATAACTTATTGAATGTGAATTGGCTATCAGGAAGGGAAATGTCGGGCGTTTCAGCTAATTTTGGAAAAGGCTAAAAAACAGGTAATATCATGGGAAATGCAGCGCGGCATTTCCCGTTTGAGAAAGACGCAAATGAACAATAATAATTAATACGCAAATGAATATAAAGGTCAGCATAACTGATGACCACCCGATGGTGCGTACCGGCCTGGAAAGCATGCTCCGGAAACATCCGCATATTGAAGTGCTGGATGTGTTTGCGGGTGGCGGCGCCCTGTTGGCGGGTCTTCAGAAAAGACAGCCGGACATTTTACTGCTGGACTTACAGCTTCCGGACAAAGACGGTCAGGAATTATTACCACTGATCAAAAGATCCTGGCCGGATATCGGAGTGATCATTCTTACTTCCAATAATAGTGTTTATAACATCAAAATGCTGCTCAATGCAGGCGCTGATGGTTATGTACTGAAAAATGCCGAACAGGAATTATTGATCGCTGCAATAGAAGAGGTATATCAGGAACGTGGGGTATTTCTTTCTCCGGAAGTAAAAGAAAGGATCAGCCGGGAAGCTCCGGTAAAAAACAGCATTACTGCCCACCAATACAACCTTACTCCAAGAGAAACAGATATTCTGAAGCTGATAGCCGAAGAATATACCAGTCATGAAATAGGCGCCCGATTACACCTGAGTTATCGCACAGTAGAAACATACAGGTTGGGGTTGATGCAAAAACTTGGCGTCAAAAATATGGTCGGTATGACCAAAAAAGCGATTATGATGGGGATTGTGTGAATTTTCAATGAGCCAATTAGCTAATGACCTCTCGCGAGGGATCATTAGCTGATTGGCTCATGATCACATTGGTTAATTAGAACTAATATCCCGGCGTCCGGTATTCCACCGTCGGGTGCAGCGGTACATCTTCAGGCTCGTTTTTCAGTTCCACGTAATAGAATACAGGCAGGGCAAACGAACCGGTGAATGCCATGAAAATAAACCACAGCGCTTTTGTGGCGGGATGCATGGTTTTTAGCCTGAGCAGGTGTATTGAATAAATGATAAGGATGGTGATACCGATCACAGAGCCAATGCAAAGCCACCAGAACATACTGTTGTAATATTGACTGAGATAGAAAACTACTTTGTCGTGCTGGTCATAGATTTGCTGCTCCAGCAATGGCCGGGATACATACATAAAATATATTACGCTCGCAGTGAATATGCTAAGCGGAACCCAGCTAAAAAATCCCAGCCAGTTTTTCATTGACTTTTTCATAATCCCTGGTTTTGGTGAAACAATTTGATAATGAGCCAATTAGCTGATGTGTCGATCAGCTAATTATCCCCCGCGATTTACATTAGCGCATCAGCTAATTGGCTCATTAGCTAATGATAAAATATTGTGCCGCCAGATCAATCCGCTATCAATAGTGGGTATTTTTATCTTTTTTTATTTAATATAATCGTGTGTATCTCCCATTAACTGCGTATCTTTGCTCCCCTGTTTTCCGTAATGGAAAGGGGGAAGTTATTTTAACCAATCGAAAAGACTTATGTCATCAACCTGGTTTCGCAGAATCAAGAAAGGGATATTGACGGGTACCCATGAAAAAAAAGAAGCCCCGGACGGCCTCTGGCACAAATGTCCTGAATGCAAAACCACCGTTACGATCACAGAGCTGGAGCAAAACCTTTTTGTCTGCCACAAGTGTGATTATCACAACCGTATCAACGCAGCCGAATACTTCGATATATTGTTTGACGACCGGCAGTTTGAGCTGCTTTTCGAAAATATTGTCCCGAAAGACATGCTGGAGTTCGTGGATGTCAAACCTTATACTGCACGGCTCGAGAGCGCACAGGCTGCTACAGGTCTTAACGATGCGCTGACGGTGGGCGTAGGGCAGGTACATGGCCGCAGACTGGTGATCGCTTGTATGAACTTTAATTTCATCGGCGGGTCGATGGGCTCTGTAGTAGGCGAAAAGATCAGCAGGGCCATTAATTACAGTATCGAGCATAAACTGCCCTTCATGATCATTTCCAAATCCGGCGGTGCGCGTATGATGGAAAGCGCTTTCTCACTCATGCAGATGGCAAAAACAAGCGCCAGGCTTACCCTGCTGGCTAAGGCCGGTCTGCCTTATATTTCCCTGATGACGGATCCCACTACAGGAGGTGTAACGGCCTCTTATGCCATGCTGGGGGATATCAATATTGCCGAGCCAAAAGCGCTGATCGGGTTCGCCGGCCCGCGCGTCATCAAAGAAACCATCAAAAAAGATCTGCCGCCAGGATTCCAACGCTCTGAATTTCTGCTGGAGCATGGCTTTCTCGATTTTATTGTACAACGCAAAGACCTGAAGCAGCGGCTGGCCACTGCGATCAACTGGTTTGTCAAAGAGGCATAACGGACTATAGCAAGGTGAAACCGGAGGTGTATATAAAGAACAGGCCGGCTACTTTTGAGTATGCCATCGAGGACCGCCTTACCGCCGGTATTGCCCTTACCGGGTCTGAGATCAAGTCTGTCCGGAACGGTAAAGTGAGCTTTAACGACAGCTATTGCCTCTTTGATAAAGGAGAACTGAGGGTAAAGCATCTTCATATCGCCGTATATAACAATGCCGGCTATGCCGGTCATGACCCAGTTCGCGAGCGCAAATTGCTGCTGAAGAAAAAAGAGCTGCGCAAATGGGCCGATAAGGTAAAGGAGAAAGGTTACAGCATTATACCATTGAGCATGTTTATAAATGCAGATGGATGGGCCAAGCTGGAAATCGGGCTGGGTAAAGGGAAAAAGCTGCACGACAAGCGGGAAAGCATTAAGTCGCGTGATGCAGACCGGGAGATGAAACGTTATCTCAACCGGTAAAAGTACAAGATAATGTCTTTTTTTGTATTTTGCACTTTTGTTATTTTTATTTTTACCAAGAGTGTAATTCTTCTAAATGCTAAAGAAATTTACCCCCCGCGTATTATGTGGCGCTTTCCTGATGGCTGTAGCGTTCTCTGCTACTGCCCGTATCGTATCCACACCAGTAGAAGCCTTCGTTCATCGTGAAAAACAGCAGCGTGATTTTCGTCCTGTCCCCGGTTTTTGGGGCTACGATCATGAAGCGCCCACAGACCTTGCATCTGAATATGTTTCCGACGCGGTTTTCCTGACGCTTGATCAGCAGCAGTTACGGACCTTTATGAGTGAGGCATATCCCGCCGTTAGTTTTCGTGTACAAATGGCAGACCGCGTGGTTGACATAGACCTTGTGCGTTACGAGAATTATGCTGCCGACTTTAGAGTAGAGGCCGTATCCGGGACAACAGCAAGACCGTATGATTATAAACCCGGCTTGCATTACCGTGGTGTGGTTGCCGGCAGCGAGGGTTCAATAGCCGCATTCTCATTTTTTGACGAAGGCGTATATGGCATCTTTTCCATGCCCGGCGATGGGGGGAATTATGTATTAGCGCCCAACAACCTGCTGCCGGAGGCGGAAAGAACAGGCCGCTATCTGGTGTATAATGATGCGGGGCTTGTTGACAAAAATCCGCCTTTATGCAGTACGGATAACCTGCCGCCTGTGGAATCGCCGCTGACTGCCGGCAAGACCAGCCGGAGCACTTACAATACCTGCAAAGACCTTGAAGTATATTATCAGGCAGATTACAGAACCTACCAGCGTTATAATAATGATATTAACCAGGTAGTGGATTATATCACCTATATGCACAATGTGGTTGCCACTTTGTATGCAAACGAACAGATCTACGCTTCTATCAAGATCATCCGGGTGAATGATGCCAATGACCCTTATTGGGGGCTTCCTTCCAACTCTTCTATCGCTTTTCTGAATAAGTTTGGCGATATTACCCGTAATGAGTTATACGGTGCGGATATAGGAGTATTATTATCTACCAAAGGTGGTACGATGGGCGGGGTTGCCTGGCTGGATGGATTGTGTTTGTCCTACAATTATCAATCCGGGCCTAACGCAGGCCACGTGGGGCCGTATGCTTTTTGTAATATTACCGGAAGTACGCAAAATCCTTTCCCTACCTATAGCTGGGATGCGAGTATGGTCACGCACGAGATCGGCCATCTGATTGGTTCACCGCATACGCACAGTTGCAGTTGGCCGGGTGGACCGATTGATGGTTGTAATCCTGCTGACGGGAATTGCCAAAATAACCTGTATCCTTCTTTCCCCCCCGGCGGCGGCACGATAATGAGCTATTGCCATAATGGGGGGACTGTTAGCTTTACAAAAGGATTTGGCCCGTTGCCCGGTAACCTGGTCCGGAATAACATGCGTAACGGGAAGAGCTGTGTATCTGAGTATTTGGTGAATACCCCGCTTATGGCTTCCGCCACTACACTCACAGCCAATCGTGAATGCACAGATGCGTCGGGTCTTACTTATTATTACAATGATAATAATACAGCCGATAAATCGGACGACCGTCTTGTTTTAAAGATCCGTAAGCACGGCAATAATATCGGTTCCATGGAGCTCCAGGCATTTACAGTAAGTACTACGACTGCCGGTGGATTTGGTTCGGGTAGCGGTATAAAGTTTACGCTTCCTGCGGGGACGCCCCATCACAGGGAGCAGGCCTTTGCTGCACAACGTTATTTCCAGGTACGTACGGTACAGCCCTCCGGGCAGGCGGTCATGGAGGTCATTTTGCCTTTTGGCGAGCCGGATAAGGAGGATCTCATGGGTAGTCTCCGGGAAGACAGGCGCTCTGATCTTTCGCAGGTGACTATTTATACACAGAACAATGTGTTGCTGGATCCAAATCCCGAAGGCGGTTTAACGGGAGTAAGCGCCTCGGATCTGCAGGTATATCAATATGCAGATGCTGCATCGCTTACAGACTGGAGCGTTTCCTCTGCGGATAGTGTGTATTTTGCTCATCTGCACGCAACCGGGTTCACCGGCGGCGCGATGTATGTCAATACACCTTTTGCTGCTTCCGTAGCAGCAGGCGATCTGCAGCAGGCGGTACGGATATATCCTAACCCGGCCCGCGACCAATGGCATATTGTTTTACCGCAGGATCAAACGGAAGAAACAATGACGTTTACATTGCACGCTGCGGATGGCCGGATCATGTCCCGGCAATCTTTAAAGGCGGGTGTGGTGAATCGCATATCTGCTGAAGCATTGCCGGCCGGCATCTACTTCTTCCGCATCAGCGGCGGCAGTGAGGTGTATAACGGTACGCTGGAACGTCTTTAAACAAATGTACCCGGCCCGGACAGGCACGTTATTTTAATGCATTCGGCCATGGGGAAGTATGATGCCGTAGTGGTCGGTTCCGGGCCCAATGGGCTGGCTGCCGCCATCACCCTGCAAAGAGCAGGTTTGTCTGTACTGTTGCTGGAAGCCGCTGCTACAGCCGGTGGCGGTATGCGCACGGCACCGCTGACCTTGCCCGGATTCCTGCATGATGTATGCTCCGCAATCCATCCGATGGCTGCCGCCTCTCCCTTTTTTAAATCTCTCCCGCTGCGGGAATATGGATTGGAATACATCCATCCGCCCGTATCGGTGGCGCACCCCTTTGATGACGGCCCTCCCGCTGTAATGTATCCCTCCCTCACGGAGACGGCCGCAGCGCTGGGAGAAGATCAGCAATCATATCACAAGTTGTTCGACCCGCTCATCCGGGACTGGGAGCAAATACAACCGGAGCTATTAGCCCCGTTATTATCATTGCCCCGGCATCCTCTTGCCCTGGCCCGGTTTGGGATAAAGGCGCTGCACCCGGCCCGAAGCCTGGCAGCCAAATATTTCAAGACGAAAGAAGCGCGCGGCCTCTGGGCCGGTATTGCTGCCCATAGTATGCTGCCGCTGTCGGCAGTTGCATCATCGGCGCCGGGTCTTGTGCTTGGGGCGGTGGGGCATCTGTATGGCTGGCCGCTTGTAAAAGGCGGCTCGCAGCGTATTGCGGATGCAATGGCTGCTTACTTTCTCTCATTGGGAGGAAAGATGCAAACGCATACTCTGGTGCGTTCATTGACAGATCTCCCGGAGGCAAAAGCCATATTATTCGACACATCCCCCCGTCAATTGGTGGCAATTTGTGGTGACCGCCTGTCCCGGTTCTATCGCTGGCAGATAAGCCGCTTCAGATACGGAATGGGCGTATTCAAGACAGACTGGGCGCTCAGCAGCCCGATCCCTTTTCGCGATGAAGCTTGCCGTAAAGCAGGTACCGTGCACCTCGGCGGTACGTTTGAAGATATAGCCTTATCAGAAGATCTTGCCTGGAATGGCCGGCATGCCGGAAGGCCGTTTGTGCTCGTGGCACAGCAAAGCCTGTTTGATGAAAACCGCGCCCCGCAAGGATGCCATACCGGGTGGGCTTATTGCCATGTGCCGCTTAGCTCCCGCAGGGATATGACCGATGCCATCGAAGCGCAGGTAGAACGTTTTGCACCGGGATTTAAAGACACCATACTCACCCGGCACACATACAATACCGAAGAAATACAGCATTACAATGCCAATTATGTCGGAGGTGATATCAGTGGCGGCGTGATGAATATGGCGCAACTGTTCAGCCGCCCTGCATTGCGGGGAAATCCGTACCGCACTTCTGCCAAAGGTATTTATATCTGCTCTGCGTCTGCACCTCCGGGCGGCGGGGTGCATGGTATGTGTGGCTATCATGCGGCTCGGGCTGCATTGAAAGATGTTTTTGGCGTGCGTAAATGAAAATTATGTCATTAAGAATTGAGGAACACAACCCCCTTAATGTTCTTAACTCCTTAATGGTTTTTTTTAAACATTGAGGCATTAGGTAATTAAGGGCATTTAGATTTTGTTCTTAATGGTTTATTTATTCATCACATAGAGGCAGAAGAGAGAAAAGCAAGCAAAAAAAATTTGGCTATTTGAGTTAGGAACGTAACTTTGTGCCAGTTCTTAGCAATACCGCTTATCCAGAAAGGCAGAGGGAAATGGCCCTGCGAAGCCTTGGCAACCGCTTCCTGAAAAGGAAAATGGTGCTAACTCCATCCCGTGAGATCCGGGAGAGATAAGTCAGTAGTAACAGTTTAAAACAACCCGGTTGTTCACATAACTAAAGCGCTTCTGATTTTCCGGGGCGCTTTTTTTGTATTAGGATCGCTCCCGGTTGAAAACAGGATAAGTGGTTTGATAACGAACCAGCCCGTTTTAAAATTAATGACAATGAAACAACGTACACAAGCCCCCCGCCTGTATTCTCCTGCCCGCAACACAGCAGCAGCTATGGCTATGTGTTGTTGTATCTCTGCTCCTGTCTGTTGTTGTTGCAGATAATTTCCTATCCGCCTTTCTTGCCGATAGTGATAACTTCTGATCCGGTTTACTCCGGATTTCTGTTTGTTCCTTAGTACTTTTAGGATTAAAATTATAAGAAATGAATCATGCTCCCCATGGGCTTGAGCCATCTCTGACCGAAGAGATCGGCGGCCTGAATATACCTGATGCTTTGGCTTTGTTGGTGGAAAAGTTTCCCGGAGGGGTTGTTCTCTCCTCCAGTTTCAGTAACGAAGACCAGGTGATCACACATTTCATCGCCGCCGCCAAACTGGATATTACCATCTTCACGCTCGATACGGGGAGATTATTCCAGCAGACCTATACCACCTGGCACAGCACAGTGGGTACCTACGGACTGCAGATAAAATCCTATACACCAGATCGCGCATTGCTCGAACCTTTCCTCGAAGAAAAAGGCCCGGATTCTTTTTATGCATCTGTGGAGAACAGGAAGGAATGCTGTTTCATCCGGAAAGTAGAACCACTGAAACGCGCACTCGCAGGGAATGCGGTCTGGATAACGGGATTGAGGGCAGAACATTCTCCCGAAAGACAGAACCTGCCATTGCTGGAATGGGATCCGGGCAATGGCATCATCAAATACAGCCCGCTGCTGCATTGGACAACGGAAGAAGTAACACAGTATATCCGGAAAAACCAGGTGCCTTACAATGTGCTGCATGATAAAGGTTTTGTCAGCATCGGATGTGCGCCATGTACCCGCGCTGTCAGACCGGGAGAAGATTTCAGGGCAGGCCGCTGGTGGTGGGAAGACAGCAGTAAAAAGGAATGCGGCCTCCATGTGCAGCAGCATTGACAAGGAACTTAATTAACCTAACCAATCGAACTAATGGCATACCAATTAGATTATCTGGATCAGCTTGAGTCTGAAGCGATACACATCTTCCGCGAAGTGGCGGGGCAGTTTGAACGACCGGCATTGCTTTTCAGCGGCGGCAAGGATTCCATTACGCTGGTGCACCTTGCACTGAAAGCGTTCCGGCCGGGAAAATTCCCTTTTCCGCTCGTGCATATAGATACGGGACATAATTTTCAGGAAGCGCTGGACTTCCGGGATATGCTGGTAAAGCAGATCGGGGAGCACCTGATCGTGCGGAAAGTGGAAGATACCATCCGCGCCCAAGGATTGACC
>JBEBVQ010000063.1:0-9748 GCA_040392625.1 Taibaiella soli
AATTACCTTTTGAATATCCTTTTACCATTGCCAAAGGAACCAAAACCCATCAGCCCACGCTGATCGTGTCGCTGGGCATGGGCAACCTCCGCGGATACGGAGAGGCGCCGGCGATCAGCTATTACCAGGTAACGGTTGCCGCCATGCAGGAGATGCTGGAAACCAAACGGCAACTGATCGAACGATATGCCCTCACTGACCCCCAACGCTTCTGGCATTTTCTCCACCATTTGCTGCCGGGGCAGAATTTTCTGATTGCTGCACTTGATATCGCCGGCTGGGACCTGTTTGCAAAATTGCGCCGTATGCCGCTCGGCCAACTGCTCGGCATCTCCGGCCCCGCTCCCTTAACTGATTATACGCTGGGGCGCGATCCGGCAGCGGTCATGCTGGCAAAAATGCAGGCGCACCCCTGGCCGGTATATAAGATCAAAATAAAAGCCGTCGATGACATCAGTCTTATTGAGCAATTGCGTCGCCATACAAATGCGGTTTTCCGTGTTGACGCCAACGAAAGCCTGAACTTTGAAGATGCAAAACGCCTGCTGCCCGAACTGGAAAAACTCGGTGTCACCCTGCTCGAACAACCGCTCCCTAAAACAGAAACCGAAGCGATGCGGGTATTAAAAAAAGAATCGCCGGTGCCGCTCTTTGCAGACGAAAGCTGTGTGGAAGAAGAAGATGTGGCAAGCTGTGCCAACAGCTTTCACGGCATCAACATCAAGCTCACCAAATGCGGGGGTATCACACCTGCCTTGCGGATGATACGGGAAGCCCGTCAGCTTGGCCTGAAGGTGATGCTCGGCTCCATGTGTGAAAGTTCCGTTGGCACTGCAGCCCTCGCACACCTGATGCCGCTGGCCGATGAGGCCGATGCCGATGGCCCCCTGCTGCTGAAAGAAGATGTGGCTGAAGGGCTGGAATTTGATAACGGCATGATCCGGGTAGCTGCCGCTCCGGGATTGGGTATCATGCTCAAAAACAGGTAGTTATACTTTAACATGCCGCTGCTGCCGCAGGAGTGGGAAAAACTGGATAACTTTGGAGATGAGGCAGATGCAGACAAACGGCAATCATATTTGTATGCTGTCTTTAAATTAAGAATTAGTCACACTACCGGATGTAGCAAACCCGACTTCGATTATGACAAAATTATCTGCTACCGAACGGATCGATGCAGTGAATATCGGCCTGATGCTGATCTCCTGCGTTGTTGCGGTAATCATACCATTTGAATTATTCCTCTTCAGCTATGCAATACTCGGACCAATGCATTACCTGACGGAAATATCATGGCTGCACGATCGTAATTACTATACCAAAGGAAGATACGATGCCTTGTTCCTGCTGATCATCGGCGTATTGGTATCCATTACGTTCTTCAATTCCGTATATAGGCTTGAGATAGATATTCCCGCACAGTTCAATACCCAACTGGCGTGGGTGGCATTGTTATCGGCTCTGGTATTTGTGCTGGTAAAGAATACGTTTTACCGGATCGCAGGTGTTTTTCTCATCATTGTCACTTCACAGCTCTCTTCGCATTTCTGGCTTTTCCTCTCTGTGTTCCTGCCTACGCTGGTGCATGTATATCTGTTCACCGGCTTGTTTATGTTGTATGGTGCGCTGAAGAGTAAAAGCCGGCTGGGTATTTTATCGGTTGTGATCCTGGTATTGTGTCCTGTACTGCTGTTTAATGTCTATCCGGATACCGTGTTCGTTCCGGTTACCGAGTATGGGAAGAATGCTTATATCGGCGGTGAGCAGGGGGTAGGTTTTTTCCAGATGCACATCCAGTCACTGGTCAGCTTTTTCGGCTACCAGACAGAAGGTACCAATATGGCTTACTGGCTCAATGAAGTATTCAACTCCAAGACAGGCGTCCTGATGGCGCGGTTCATTGCCTTTGCTTATACTTATCATTACCTTAACTGGTTTTCCAAAACCCGTGTGATACAATGGCACAAAGTGCCAAAAGCCCGGTTTGCGATCGTGATCGTTTTCTGGGTGATCAGCATCGGGCTGTATGCATATAATTATACGATGGGACTGCTGTGGCTGTTCTTCCTCAGCTATCTGCATGTGTTACTGGAGCTGCCACTCAACTATGTTTCAGTGATTGGTATCGGTAAATCGCTGAAGGAACGGTTAGGGAAGCAACCGCAGCCACAACCCGCTACAACAACCGCACCGGCGGCCACACAGCCGCAGAGACGTTCGCGGAATGATAACCGGAAACGGGTCCCGTAGAGACGCGATTCATCGCGTCTCCCCTCGCGTCTCCCCTCGCGACACATGAGACGCGATGAATCGCGTCTCTACACCGGATCCACATCCGGCAATACCTGCACGGCCGAAAAACCTTTTGTATGAATGATCTGCTGCCGGCATTCCCGGATCAATGATTTGACCTGAAACAGCACCTGTGCATCCCGGGCACATTTTATCAACACCTCCTGTATATATTGATTACGTACACGCGGCACCAATGCCGGCGCAGGGCCATGCACGGTGATATGCGCCGCGGATTGCAATGCGTTCGCCATATGCGTGGCCGCTCTTACCGCTGTGGTTTCGTCCCGGTGTTTGAAGATCACACGTATCAGCCGCACAAAAGGAGGATAAGAAAATTCCGCGCGTTCGCGGATCTCCTGCTCGTACAATGCCGTAACATCATGCTCCTGCACCCATTTCAGCACCGGGTGCTGCATATTGTATGTCTGGATCAATACCCTGCCGGCGCCATCCATCCTGCCGGCGCGTCCGCTTACCTGCTCCATCAGTTGGAAGGCCCGTTCATTTACCCGGAAATCCGGATAGCTCAATAAACTGTCGGCGCTCAGGATACCCACCAGCGCCACCTGGGCAAAGTCAAGCCCTTTCACCACCATTTGCGTACCGACAAGAATATCGATCCGCTGCTTCTCGAGTTTTTCGAGCAGTTGTGCGAGGCTGTCCTTACCGCGCAGGCTATCGGTATCCATGCGGGCCACGCGCGCGCGGGGAAAGGCCTGCCGGACTTCCTCCTCTATCTTTTCAGTGCCGAAGCTTTTGCTGACCAGCCGGTTGCCGCCGCAGGCAGGGCAGGTGTGTATCACAGCGCTCTTCAATCCGCAATAATGACAATGCAGCTTGTCTGTGATCTTGTGATAAGTAAGCGATACTGCACAATTCTTACAGTGCGGTACCCAGCCGCATACCGTACAAAGCTGGAAGGGCGCATATCCCCGCCGGTTCTGGAAGAGGATCACCTGTTTGTTTTGCTGCAGTGTCTCTGCGATCGCCTGCTGCAACTCCGGCGTCAGCAGTGTGAATCCCTGCTGACGTGCAGCAG
Organism: Taibaiella soli; assembly: GCA_040392625.1. Lineage (GTDB taxonomy): Bacteria > Bacteroidota > Bacteroidia > Chitinophagales > Chitinophagaceae > JBEBVQ01. Next base: position 3,335 of record JBEBVQ010000063.1, read on the forward strand.
CCAGTGAGGTAGCATTAACCAGTTCAATGGAAGGCATACGCACACCCTGGTAACGCTCCTCCAGCAGCACCCGTGCATATTTATCCTGCTGTGCATTATAAAGACTCTCTACCGAAGGCGTGGCAGAACCCAGTATCACCCGTGCATCATGCAGCCCCGACAGGTAAACAGCAGCATCCCGCGCATGAAAGCGCGGGGCCGGTTCTTTCTGTTTATAAGAAGGATCATGTTCTTCGTCCACAACGATCAGTCCAAGATCATTGAACGGAAGCCACAGTGCCGACCGCGGGCCGGCAACAATACGGTACGTGCCGCGCTGCACTTTCTCCCATATTTCCACCCGTTCATTATTACTGAAACGGGAATGATATACGCCCAACTCCTCACCGAAATAAGCGTATAAGCGACTTACTAATTGTGTAGTAAGACCTATCTCGGGCAGGAGCAACAGCACCTGTTTGCCGGTAGCCAGCACCTCCCGGATCTTGTGGATATAAAGTAATGTTTTACCGCTGCCCGTCACACCCTGCAACAGTACTACCTTTTTCTCAGCCAGTGCCTCATTGAGCTGACCATAGGCCATCTGCTGCGCAGGAGTGAACGCAACGGCGCGCATTTCTTCCCGAGCGGGGAAAGCAAGCCGGTCCACTGCTTTTTCTTCAATGATAAATATGCCTTTGTCTGCCAGCGCCCGTACCTGGGCGGCATTGGCTGCAGTACGTTCCAGCAGATCGGCCTGGCGTACGTATTGATGTTGCATGGAGAGCTGCACATAAGCCATGAGCAACTCAAGCTGCTTAGGCGCACGCTGTAAGGTATCGAACAGGGAAGAAAGTTTTTGTTCGTCGTTATATTCCGGCGCAAGACAGATGATCCGTTCTTTTCGCGGACGATAGGACGTCTCAAGCGTATCATTGATCACCGCTACTTCCTGCTCCAGCAATTCATAGATCACTTGCGAGAGGGCGCGCTGCCCCACAAGTCCCCGCAGTTCGCTAAGCGTCACTTCCTGCTTTTGTTCCAGTAATTCTGCTGCAGGAGCCGTTTCCAGGCTCCATTCATAGAGCACATCCTCGTGCTCCGGCATCCATTGCAGCCGTGTCTCTCCTGAAAGTTTAAGATGTGCCGGCAGGGCAGCCTGCATCACTTCGCCGGGGGCGGCCAGGTAATAGTCTGCGATCCAGCTCCAGAAGCGAAGCTGCATATCGTTCACCACAGGGGTATCATCGAGGATGTTCCGGATGGGTTTTATCTGGTACGCTTCGGGCTGCTCATCATGCACCCGCATTACGATACCGGCATACTGCCTGTTGCGGCCCAGCGATACTTCCACACGCATCCCCGGCTGCAGTAACCCTTGCATTTCTGCGGGGATCCCGTATGTAAGCGGCTTGGGCAGGTTAAGCGGCAATATGACATCTGCGAAGCGTTGCGTCTGCTGCATGGATATTGCAAGTTAGGGCGAACGGAGGGATTTGCAAATTCCATACATGCATTACTCCTTCCCCGCCACCACGATCACGATCTCACCTTTGGGAGGATGCACTTCATACCAGGCTGCCAGTTCGGAAAGTGATGCCTTTCTGGTTTCTTCAAACATCTTTGTAAGCTCCCGGCATACCGCGGCGGGGCGCTCTGCGCCACATACCGTTGCCAGCTCATGCAATGTCTTTACGAGCCGGTGCGGCGATTCGTACAGCACGATGGTGCGTTCTTCAGCCGCTATCTTGCCCAGCATGGTCTGGCGGCCTTTCTTCAAGGGCAGGAAGCCCTCGAATACAAAACGGTTGCAGGGGATCCCCGACTGTACCAGCGCCGGCACAAACGCCGTAGCGCCCGGCAGGCAGGTTATGGGGATATCATGGCGGATACATTCCCGCACGAGTAAAAAGCCCGGATCCGAAATACCCGGCGTACCGGCATCTGTAAGCAGCGCAAGCGTTTGTCCCTCCTGCAGCCGGCTGATCAGCAGCGGGAGTATCTTATGTTCATTGTGCTGATGGTACGGCGTCAGCGGCTTCTGTATCCCGTAGTGCCGCAGCAGCACACCGCTGGTGCGCGTATCTTCACAAAGAATGCCATCGGCATTTTTCAACACCTCTACCGCCCGGTAGGTGATATCCCCCAGGTTTCCGACAGGCGATGGTATCAGGTAAAGATGCATAACAGCTATGCTTCTGTCAGCGTAAAGTCGAATGACTCCATCACCGGGTTAGCCAGTAATTTTTTACAGGCTTCCTTTACGATCGTCTCCGCTTCTTCGCGGCCGGCTGCTTCTATGTGGAGGGTAATGTGCTTGCCGATACGCACATCCCGCACCTGGCCCAGTCCCAGGTTATGCAGACTGCTGTTCACTGCCTTACCCTGCGGATCGAGCAGTTCCTTGAGCGGCATTACATTAATATGAGCTATGTAGGTCATGGGAAGATTTTTGTATGATGCTTGGGTGCAAAGGTAATCATGCTGCGGCATTATTCTCCGCTCCTGAAATTGGCGCCGGTTCCCGGTACACCAGTGAAAGCAGGATATACAATGCAAAAACCGGCGGGACGGCAGCCGCGCCCAATACAGGAAGCGCTGCAATACCTGCCACTACAAGTATGATCCGGGGCCACAGGTACGCCATACTCCACCGGGCAGGCATGAGCTTGAAGAACGGGATCCGGGATACCATCAGCCAGCAAAGCAGTCCGATCACCAGGTAGATCGTCCATTTACCCTGGAGCCACATACCGGTACCATACGGGTTATAAAAATTGATAAGCGGGAAAGAGGCCACCAGCAGGCCCACCGCAGGCACCGGCATCCCTGTAAAGCCGCTTCCTTTCGCAGGAGTTACATTAAAGCGCGCCAGCCGCAAGGCGGCAAAACAGGCAACCAGGAAAGCGGGCGCCATCGCCAGCATGGAAACATCAAACGCATCTTCCTCCAGCATCCAGGCTGCCCAGAGCATTTTGAAAAGGATCATCGACGGCGCTACGCCAAAGGATACCACATCGGCCAGCGAATCGAGGTCTTTACCAATTGGAGAATATATCTGCAATGCCCGGGCCGTAAAGCCGTCGAGCAGATCGCAGACTGCTGCAAGACCGATAAAGACAGCCCCCCAATAAGCGCGCTCCGTACCGGTGACATAATAATATGCACCATTGATCAGCACCTGGAATGGCTGCGCATCCAGTATAAACACAATAGCAATGCAGCCAAAGAACAGATTGGTAAGCGTAAGCAGGTTCGGTAAATGCTTCATGGGCAGTAATAAGTATCAGGCTGCTAAGTTAGTTGTATTAGCTGATTAGCCAATTAGCTGATGTGCTAATGCGCTCACCACACATTTCAGGCTAACTATTCTTAACGACAAACATTAGCTGATCAGCACATCAGCCAATTGGTTAATTACTCCGGTACTGCCAACCGGAAACCGTTCCCATGGATATTCACGATCTCCACGCTGCTGTCCTGCTTCAGGTATTTGCGGAGCTTGGCAATATAAACATCCATGCTTCGTCCGTTGAAGTAGGTATCGCTGCCCCAGATACGCTTCAGCGCAGTCTCACGCGGCAGCAGGTCGTTCTTGTATTCGCAGAGCATGGTCAGCAGCTCATTCTCCTTGGGAGAGAGCGTCTGTGCCTGGCCGTTGATCTCAAGCGTGCGCAGCTTGCTGTTGAAATGATAGGAACCTATCTGCCACTCCACCTGTGCGTGCTGCTTTTCCTGGAGCTCCTGGTTGCGTTTGAGCACAGCCCGGATCTTATGCAGCAGCACTTCGCTGTCGAAAGGTTTGGTAATGTAATCGTCCGCGCCCAGCTTATACCCGCCGAGGATGTCTTCCTTCATGCTTTTGGCGGAAAGGAAGAACAGGGGAATGTCCGGATCCACATTCCGGATCTCTTCCGCCAGTGTGAATCCGTCCATATTAGGCATCATCACATCCAGCAGGCATATATCAAACTTCTCACGGCGGAATGCGGCCAGACCAAGGATGCCATCGCGCGCCAGCTCTACCACGAAGTCATTCAGCTCGAGGTAATTTTTCAATACCTGCCCGAAATTGGTATCATCTTCTACAAGCAGTACCTTATATTTTTCTTTTTCCATTAGAAAAATGAGTCTTTGGAAATAAATAAAATAACTTTCTCACTATGTTCCCGCTGCATAAACAATGCCAATGCCGCAGCCTCCATGATTGCCTGAAGCGGGAATTGCCTAATATCAAGACAAACATAACAATAAAAATCGTCTGAAAATACCCGCAGCGCCAATTTAATTTTGAGATTTGGGGTAAATATTACGTGAGATCCTTAATTGATAATTAAAATTGATGGTATAGTTATTGTATAGAAATTATATTGTAATTTGTGCGTATTACTGATGAACCCGGTCATTAACAGTTTAAAACTTCACTAAACAAAAATCTTATGAAACGGAATGTTTTGATGATTGCCGTACTGGCCGCATTGATAGGAAGCGGCTGTGTCAGCCAGAAGAAGTATAAGCAGCTTCAAGCCAGCCACAACCAGCTTCAGCAAAGGGCACGTGAACTGAATACACAAAACCAGGAATGCCAGGGCGAGCTTTCTGCCGCAAAGACGAGGATCAACAGCCTGGATGATCTGCTGGCCTCCGAACGATCTAACTTGTCCGCGCTGCAGGCTGCGCTGGATAAATGCCTTACTTCGACCAGCCAGGGCAATGTAAATATTTCCAAGCTGGTGGATGAGATCAAATCCTCGAACCAATACATCCAGCATCTCATCGCCGCCAAGAACAAAAGCGATTCGCTCAACATGCTGCTGACCAATAACCTGACCCGCTCGCTCAGCCGTGAAGAGCTGCAGGATGTGGACGTACAGGTGCTGAAAGGCGTAGTGTACATTTCTCTGTCAGACAACATGCTGTACAAATCCGGCAGCTATGAAATATCCGAGCAGGCCGGGGCAACGCTGAGCAAAATTGCCAAGATCATCAAAGACTACCGCGATTATGATGTGCTGATCGAAGGTAATACGGATAATGTGCCGATCTCCAGGCCCAATATCCGCAACAACTGGGATCTGAGTACGCTGCGTGCTTCATCAGTAGTACAGGCCTTGCAGAATAATCACGGGGTTGATCCCAAGCGCCTTACTGCAGGCGGCAGGGGTGAATATAATCCCATTGCCAGCAATGCCACCGAAAGCGGAAAAGCCCGGAACAGGCGTACCCAGATCATTATCACACCCAAGCTGGATCAATTCATGGAATTGATCGAGAAGGCTCCGGGTAATGAAAATGAAAATAAATAACCGGTAATAAACAATGTAATACCTGCATCCCGGCCATGGCCGGGATGCTTTTTTTATGGGGCCGTGCCTTACATTAAGGCTTGTTAAATACACTTCTTTTCTTTGAAGATTAAGCTATTTTTCTATTTTTGTCGCCGACGATTGCTACGGCACGTTGTGTTTAAAGAAAATAAATTTATTACCAATGAGTTATCGCAACATTAATAACATCCTCGGATGGGCTACCGGCATCTTCGCATTTATCGTCTATCTATTGACGATGGAGCCTACCGTCAGCTTCTGGGATTGCGGGGAGTTTATTGCCTGTGCTTATAAAGTAGAAGTGGGACACTCGCCCGGCGCTCCGTTCTTCATGTTGCTGCAACGCGTCTTTGGTCTTTTAGCCGGCGGGAACGTATATACTGCCGGGCCTTCAGAAAATGTAGCGGCGGTGATCAACGCATTTTCCGCCCTGGTAAGCGGCCTCACTATCCTCTTCCTTTTCTGGACGATCACCCATATGGCACGCAAGCTGGTGGCATCCGGCGATAAAAAAGAGCCGGAGGGTATTCAGTTGTTTCTGGTCATGAGCGCCGGCCTTGTAGGTGCGCTTGCTTATACTTTCTCCGATACTTTCTGGTTCTCTGCTGTGGAAGCAGAAGTGTACGCCACTTCTTCTTTCTTTACGGCGCTGGTATTCTGGGCCATTCTGAAATGGGAGGATATGGCAGATAACAAATACGCCGACCGCTGGCTGGTATTTATCGCCTATATGATGGGGCTCTCCATTGGCGTCCACTTACTGAACCTGCTTACGATACCGGCGCTGGCAATGGTGTATTATTTCAAACGCTATGAACCCACAGTGAGAGGCGGGATCACAGCCTTCCTTATCGGGTGTGCCCTGCTGGCGCTGGTGCAGTTCGGTGTGATCCAGGGTATTCCCTGGCTGGCATCCCGGTTTGAGATCATGTTCGTTAACGGCTTCGGCCTTCCGTTCGATACCGGGGCTGTATTCGCCCTGCTGCTGATCGCCGGCGCCGTGATCGCCGCCCTGATCTATGCCCGCAGAAAAAATCACTACCTGCTTCATACAGGTATGCTTTGCCTGATATTTGTGCTGATCGGGTTTACCAGCTACTTCGCCCCG
>JBEBVQ010000064.1:0-9744 GCA_040392625.1 Taibaiella soli
TTTGCTCATTAATACTGCTGATGCTGGTCACATTGATCGACAGGATATCATCCGGCTGTATCCGTATTTCAGGAATGGGCATTATGTCCTGCACACTGACCGTAGTATCATCATTTTTTACCCCTTCCTTGAAGTATATTACCTTCTTGGGAGAACTGCAGGAAGCAATGAGCAAGAGTATTAACGGTACTATTGTAAATAAACGGAATGATCTGAGCATAGGACACCAAAATAATAAGGAAGAGCAAAGGTAAATTTTTTATTGTTTAATCGTTTAACAGATCCTTCCATAAACGAGGAAGGGTGATTTTAATCCGTTCAATCACCGCTTCGTTCGTATAGACAGCAATATTAAAAGAAGAAAAATAAAAAATAAATGAAGCAATAAATAATCAAAAATTCAACATTTCTCCGTACCTTCGCGCGAATTTTCTCATAACCTTTTGGGCGTAATATTACCTTCTTCACAAGAAAGTGCCGCTTCGTTCAGAGATCAGGTGAAAAAAAATAACCGCACCTGCTTCAACAGACAACAGAATATATGAATATCCGCAACATTGCCATTATTGCCCACGTAGATCATGGCAAAACCACACTCGTTGACAAAATACTCCACGCTACCAGCGTATTCCGTGAAAACCAGGAATCCGGAGAGCTGATCATGGATAATAATGATCTCGAACGCGAACGTGGTATCACCATTTTCTCCAAAAATGCATCTGTTACTTATAAAGACGTCAAGATTAATGTCATCGATACCCCTGGCCACGCTGATTTCGGCGGCGAGGTAGAACGGGTGCTGAAGATGGCCGACGGCGTGATCCTACTGGTGGACGCTTTCGAAGGCCCTATGCCGCAAACCCGTTTCGTGCTGCAGAAAGCATTGCAATTGAATCTCCTCCCCATCGTAGTGATTAATAAGGTCGATAAACCCAACTGCCGGCCGGAAGAGGTGCACGATGCGGTGTTTGAATTGTTTTTCCAGCTCGATGCTACCGAGGAACAATTGGACTTCACCACACTGTACGGATCTTCCAAGCAGGGCTGGTTCAATACCTCACTGACTCCTGCTGCGGATATCACTCCGCTGCTCGATGCCATACTGGAAAAAGTACCGGAGCCCAAAGTGGCTGAAGGCCCTCTGCAGTTGCAGATCACCTCGCTGGATTATTCCTCCTTCCTCGGCAGGATCGCCGTGGGTAAGATCACCCGCGGCGTTATCCGCGAAAATCAGCAGGTGCAGCTTTGTAAACTGGATGGTAGTTTTTCAAAAAACCGTGTGAAAGAGCTGTATGTCTTTGAAGGGATGGGCAAAAAGCGTGTCACCGAAGTGGTTGCCGGAGATCTGTGCGCAGTAGTGGGCATGGAGAATTTCCAGATCGGCGAAACCATTGCGGATTTCGATAGTCCCGAAGCGCTGGAGACGATCGCTATTGATGAACCGACCATGAACATGCAGTTCTCCATCAATAATTCTCCGTTCTTCGGCAAGGAAGGGAAGTTCGTTACCAGCCGCCATATCCGCGACCGGCTGATGAAAGAGCTGGAGAAGAATCTGGCATTGCGGGTGAAGGAAACGGATGATGCTGATAAATTCCTGGTTTACGGACGGGGTATCCTGCACCTGAGCGTACTGGTAGAAACCATGCGCCGCGAAGGCTATGAGCTTACCGTCGGACAACCGCAGGTAATTACCAAAGAAATTAATGGCCAAAAGCACGAACCCTACGAAACCCTGGTAGTTGATGTGCCGTCCGAGTTCAGCGGTAAGGTCATTGATCTTGTAACGCAGCGTAAAGGTGAAATGCTGGTCATGGACAGCAAAGGTGAGATGCAGCACCTTGAGTTTGAGATTCCGGCCCGTGGCCTGATCGGGCTGCGCTCGCAAATGCTCACAGCTACCGCCGGTGAGGCTGTAATGGCGCACCGCTTCAATGAATACAAACCCTGGAAAGGCACAATTCCCGGACGTAATAATGGTGTGCTGATCGCCAAGCAGGCCGGTACGACCACCGGTTATTCCATTGATAAACTACAGGATCGCGGACATTTCTTCGTGGATCCCGGAGAAGAAGTATATGCAGGTATGATCGTTGCGGAAAACATCAAGCCAGGCGATCTGAATGTGAATGTGGTGGAAGGCAAAAAGCTGACTAATATGCGTGCTTCCGGATCCGATGCGGCAACCAATATCGCACCCAAGATCCAGATGACGCTTGAGGAATGTATGGAGTACATCCAGCAAGATGAATGTATCGAGGTGACTCCAAAAAGTATCCGTCTCCGCAAGATCATGCTCGACGAAAACGATCGCGCCAAGTATGCCAAGATGCTGAAGTCGGAAGCTTAGATAATGGAGAGTTGAAAATGGAGCATTGAAAGTGTTCATTTTCAATTTTCAATTCTCCATTATCAATTAATGTACCTTTGTGCCATGACCAGAAAAGATGAATTATCCCGTTTGCTTCATGAGCGCATCCTCATCATCGATGGCGCTATGGGCACGATGATCCAGCGGCATAAGCTGGAAGAAAAAGATTATCGCGGCGAAAGGTTTAAAGACTGGCATATAGACCTGAAGGGGAATAACGACCTCCTGTGCATCACCCAGCCCGGTATTATCCGGGATATCCATACCGAATACCTGAAGGCCGGCGCCAATATCATCGAAACCAATACCTTCAACTCCCAGGCTATTTCACTGGCGGATTATGAGATGCAGTCGCTCGTAACGGAGATCAATATTGCGGCGGCACGCCTGGCGCGCGAAGCTGTTGATACTTTCAAAGCGGCTGCCGGAGTGCCGGTACACGCTTATGTAGCCGGCGCCATCGGCCCGATGAGCAAAACACTGTCGCTCTCTCCGGATGTCAATCAGCCGGGTTATCGCGCCGTAACATTCGATGAGGTGGCGGAAGCTTATCATGAGCAGGTCAGTGCGCTGGTGGAAGGTGGGGTGGACATCCTGCTGGTGGAAACGATTTTCGATACCTTGAATGCCAAAGCTGCGATTTATGCGATCGAAAAATATTTTAGTGAAACCTCCGGGGAAAAATTACCGGTGATGATCTCCGGCACGATCACCGATGCCTCCGGCCGTACGCTCAGCGGTCAGACGCTCGAAGCGTTTTACATCTCCGTCATGCACGCCAACCCGCTCAGCATTGGCCTGAATTGCGCACTGGGCGCCGAGCAGATGCGCCCGCATGTGGAAGAGCTGGCTTCACTGGCTTCCTGCTATGTAAGCTGCTATCCGAATGCCGGCTTACCCAATGCCATGGGCGAATATGATGAAACGCCGGAAGAAACCGCTGCGATTGTCGGCGAGTTTGCCCGTCAGGGATGGGTCAATCTGGTGGGCGGCTGCTGCGGTACCACACCGGATCACATCCGTATTATTGCGGAAACAATGAAAGAGCATGCGCCACGGTCATTGCCGCAGATGGCGCTTCAGGCATAAACGTGTAGGGGCAATCCTGCGTGATTGCCCTCACAGGAGTGAGGGATGAATTGTTTCAATGTTTAAAGATTCTTAACGCCCCTAAGCCATTAGTATTAAATCATTTCCAGACTTACATTAAACGTTTGTCAAAGGCAGCATACGGGCAGGCCGTTTTTAAGATATAAAATTAATATATCATATGGCAGCCATAAAATTATGTTTGTTTTAATTTTTTTTATTACATTTGGATATACAAAATTCCAAAAAATCAACGTGATGAAAAAGTTACTTTTACTTTTGATGGCATCCGGCATTGCTGTGAGCCATGCACAAACAGTCCGCGAAGAGAATCGCGGCATGATCGGCAAGATCACTGCGACCTGGTGTGGTCCTTGCGGCAGTTGGGGTTGGACCATGGCCAACGAATTTATCAGCCAGTACGAAAATGAAGCATTTTATGTGGGTATATTCAGCAGTACGAATGGCGCGTGGCATAACGATAAATTTTTGAATCCTACTGCCCAGGCCTGGGCAAACATGTTTGGTATGAGCGGCTACCCCAGCTTTTCTTTTAATGGTGTAGATAAAAGCACCCAGAATACATCCGGAGGCGGAGTAAATACAGCGGGTATCAAAAGCGATATTGCAGCTGATGTAGCAGCGTACATGGCATCTCCGGTAATAGCCGGCACAGGATACTGGTACAGAAAGGAAGGTACAGAGATTACGGTGCAGATAAAAACCAAGTTCTTCGAAAATGTTACCGGTGACTATTATGTAGCCGCGTACCTGATCGAAGATGGTGCATTGAATGCACAAAACGGCCAGACAAATTCTTCGGGTACAACAGGGCATCATAGCGTACTGCGTGGCTCTATGGGTAGTAACGGAACACCTGCCACTCCTGTATGGGGCACCAAAATCGGCAACGGATCAATTGCGGCCGGAGATGAGTTTGAAACCACTTATACCGGGGATATTGCTTCTGAACCGGATTGGGATATTGCGAAGATGAAAGTGATCACCATAATATGGAAGAAAAACAGCTTGGGCAAGTATGAATATGTGAACGGTAATGATAATAACGAATTCCCCACGGCTGTAGCAGATGTGGAAAAAGGAATGAGCAGCCTGGCTGTTTATCCGAATCCTGCTGCGGGTAGTACTACACTTTCTGTGATGATGGAGCAGGCTGCAGATGTGCAGATCCGTTTGCTGGATGTTACAGGAAGCGTTGTTTATACAGATAATGCACGTTTTAACAGCGGTATGAACGCATGGAATATTGAGACATCGGGGCTTGCTGCCGGTACTTACCTGGTAAGCGTATCTTCCGCTAAAGGTGTACTTACACAACGTTTGGCTGTTGTGAAGTAATCAGTGTTTATGTGTTGAATCGTTGATTCGTTTAGTTGTGTTTTACATGCCGGGCGCCGCTGCAATTGTACAGCGGCGCCTGGCATTTAAAACACAACTAATTTCCTGTGTTGATCCAAAAAACGGGCGAATGATTATTCGCCCTTGTAGTGAGGGCAATCACGTAGGATTGCCCCTACATTCATTCCTCATCCCTCACTCCTCACCCCTGTCATGCGTCAATCCGGGCATATTTGGCATGGGTTTCGATGAATTCCCGGCGTGGGGGCACCTCATCGCCCATTAGCATGGCAAAGACACGATCTGCTTCTGCAGCGCTGTCTATCGTTACCTGTTTGAGCGTGCGCGTATCCGGGTTCATGGTTGTTTCCCAGAGCTGTTCGGCGTTCATTTCACCCAGACCCTTATACCGTTGTATGTGGACGGAATCTTCCCGGCCATTGGCAAATTTTTCCACCAGCATTTTGCGATCTTCCTCATTCCAGGCATATGCCTGCTCTTTCCCTTTCTTTACCAGATATAAAGGCGGCTGGGCAAGGTACAGATAGCCCTGCTCCACCAGTTCCTTCATATAACGGAAAAAGAAAGTAAGGATCAGCGTGGCGATATGGGATCCATCCACATCGGCATCGGTCATGATGATGATCTTATGGTAACGAAGCTTGGTCAGGTTCAATGCTTTCGGATCGTCAGGCGTGCCGACGCTGACACCCAGCGCGGTGAACATATTTTTGATCTCCTCGTTTTCGTATATCTTGTATTCCTGCGCTTTCTCCACGTTGAGGATCTTGCCGCGCAGCGGCAGGATCGCCTGGTAGCTGCGGTCGCGTCCCTGCTTTGCGGTTCCGCCGGCCGAGTCCCCTTCCACGAGGTACAGTTCGCAACGCTCCGGATCCCGGTCGGAGCAGTCGGCCAGCTTGCCGGGCATACCGCCGCCGGTCAGGACGCTCTTACGCTGTACCAGTTCACGTGCCTTACGTGCTGCTGCGCGTGCCTGCGCAGCCAGGATCACCTTATCGATGATCATTTTGGCATCTTTGGGATGCTCCTCCAGGTATGCCTCCAGCACACGGCTGACACAGACATCCACCACCCCCATTACTTCATTATTGCCGAGCTTGGTCTTGGTCTGTCCTTCAAACTGCGGTTCCGGCACTTTGACGGATATAATGGCGCTCAGCCCTTCACGGAAATCGTCGCCGGTGATCTCTACCTTAGCTTTCTCAAATAATTTGTTCTTATCCCCATACGCTTTAAATACACGGGTGATCGCACGGCGGAATCCCGCCACGTGCGTACCCCCTTCGATGGTGTTAATATTATTTACGTAAGAGAAGATATGTTCATTATAAGAAGTATTATAGCTCAGCGCCACATCTACTGCAACGTTAGATTCGGCATCGTGTGTTTCCACATAGATGGGTGCGCTGAGGAGGGGATCGCGTTTGCCGTTGCGATCCAGCATTTGCACAAACTCCAGGATACCGCCTTCACTGAAAAAAGTTTCTGAAACGAATGCCCCTGTTTCATCCGTTTCACGTTCGTCGGTAAGCGTGATCGAAATACCTTTATTCAGGTAGGATAATTCCCGGAGCCGGCTTGCGAGGATATCACGATTGTAAGCGGTTTCTTTAAAGATAGTAACGTCCGGCTCAAAGTACTGCCAGGTGCCGCGTTTATCAGTATTTCCTATCTCACGCACCGGATATTGAGGGATACCTTTGGCATATTCCTGCTCGAAGATCTTTCCGTTGCGGTAAACGGTTGTGCGCATCAGGCTGCTCAGCGCGTTAACGCAGCTTACGCCTACGCCGTGCAACCCGCCGGATACCTTATAAGAATCTTTATCGAACTTACCGCCGGCGTGCAGCACTGTCATTACAACCTCAAGCGCAGAGCGTCCCTCTTTCGGGTGAATGCCCGTGGGGATACCGCGGCCATTGTCCATGACGCTGATCGCATTATTCTTGTGAATGGTTACTTCTATATGCGTACAATGTCCGGCCAGCGCTTCATCGATCGAGTTATCCACCACCTCATATACCAGATGGTGCAGACCTTTAACGCCGACATCACCGATGTACATGGCCGGACGTTTGCGCACGGCTTCCAGACCTTCCAATACCTGAATGCTGCCGGCATCATAACCCGGCGGCGGAGTTTGTAACACTTCGTTTTCTGTATTCATAAAGAGATATAAAATCCGGGGGAATTTCCGGGGAAAAGCATCTGTCAGGCTCCTGATTTTTGGGTGCCATAAGACAAATGCCCACTGTGAAATTTATAGCTACAAAGATACTGAAAACAGGCGGGTTTAACAAGGAATTTTTGCGCCTTGCAACGCTATTGAACAGGTAGTATCATTATTTTAAAAATAAAAAACATATTATCTTGTAATTTTTGTATAGTGCAATGATTATTTATAGTTTTATGACCTGAAACGGATTGGATAGTGGACACGGGCAACAGCAGAAGTCAGGGGAATAAATACGACAAAATATTCCGGGAAAATATGGAGGCCGCATTACCTGCTATCCTGAAGCATTTGCTGGGTATGGAGATCGCAGGGTATGAAACGCTGACAGACGAAATCCAGCATACCCGCGAGCGGAAACCGGATGTGCTGCGCCGGGTAACAGATAATGCCGGGAAGACGTTCGTGCTGCATCTGGAATGCCAGGTAAAGAACGAAAAAGACATGGCCTTACGGATGGCAGAATACTATATTATGCTCCTGCGCAAATACCGCCTGCCGGTAAAGCAGCATGTATTGTTTCTCGGGAAAGGCAAAGCCCGTATGCCCCTTGGCATAACAGAGGATGAATTTCATTTCCGGTACAATATGGTGAATATGAGCGAAGTGGATTTCCGTGTTTTTCTGAGATCACCTCACCCGGAGGAAAAAGTAATGGCTATTTTAGCTAATTTTGGTACAGACGGTACCGTACAGGCATTAAGTCATATCATCCGGGATATCCATGAAAGCGTACCTGATGATCTGGCTAAAGCACGTTACTTCCGCCAGTTGCGCGTGTTGGCACAATTACGTAACCTCAACATAAAAATAACAGAGATCATGGGTGATGTCAGTAGTTATTTCTCCGACGATAAAGACATCCTGTACCGGCTTGGGCAGGAAAGGGGCAGGGAGCAGGGTATGGAACAGGGTATGGAAACCGCCCGCCTGGCAGAAAAGGAATTATTTGTGCTGAACCTCCTGCAGCATACAGATTTCTCCGACGACCGGATCGCCACACTCGCCGCTGTGGATACGGGTTTTGTGCGGGAAAAGAGAAAAAAATCGAAGGCCGGCCGTACCTGATTTTGCCCGATAGAAATAATTCCTACCTTTGCAGCGCAGACCGGTACAAATGCCGGAATGCACGGGGTGCCTAAAACAGTACAGGCTGAGATCATACCCGCTGAACCTGGACCGGATAATGCCGGTTAGGGATAGTAAGATCCGCTACTTCTGTTGCCTCCATTTTGTATGTATTGCTCTATGCACGGGTGCACACGTGTGGATAGGTTTGCAATGCCGCAGATGGTTGCAATACAGGGATTGTACATGCATGGCGCTCCGGCTTAACGCTAAAAACAAAAGTCCATGCAAACCAGTACACGCCACGCGTTGCTGTTGTCCGGGATGTTTTTCTCCCTGCCGGCAATCGCTCAAATTCCCGATACACTCACCAATCAACAGTACGAGCTGCAGCCTGTAGAAGTCCGCGCCCTTCGTGCAGGTGATAAGACGCCCTTTGCGAAAACGGATGTCACGGCAGCAGATATTGAAAAGCTCAACCAGGGACAGGATCTGCCCTACCTGCTGCAATACACGCCGTCTGCGGTAACCACGTCCGATGCCGGCGCCGGTATCGGCTATACCGGGTTGCGTATCCGGGGCACCGACGGCAGCCGGATCAATGTCACGCTCAACGGTATTCCCGTCAACGATGCCGAATCGCAGGGTGTGTTCTTTGTGAATACACCCGACCTTGCCTCTTCTACAGGATCCATACAGGTACAGCGCGGCGTGGGCACATCGACCAACGGAGTGGGGGCTTTCGGCGCAGCTATCAGTGTGAATAACCTGGCGCAAATGGAGCAGGCGGGCGCTGAAGGGAATTTCAGTTTTGGCTCTTTCAACACACAGCGTTATACCGTGAAAGCCGGAACAGGCTTGTTGAAGAATGGCTTTCAGTTTGATGTCCGCCTGTCAAAATTGTCTTCAGACGGATTTATCGAACGGTCTGCCAGCGACCTGAAATCCATGCAATTCCTCGCCGGTTGGAAAGCCAGTGAAAAAACATCTTTCCGGTTTATGCTGCTCACCGGTGCAGAAAAAACAGGACAGGCATGGAACGGCGTACCGCAGGATTCCCTCAAAACCAACCGCCGCTACAATGAGCTGGGCTTGAAGTCAGATGGGACTTATTACGACAACCAGACCGACAACTACCAACAGGATTATTATCAGCTTTTTGCCGATCATAAATTCAGCAATGCATTGACAGGGCACATCGGTCTCTTTCTGACCCGCGGCCGCGGCTATTACCAGGAATACCGTTTGGGTGAATCTTTTGGTGATTATTACCTGCCTGATTTTACCACAGTTGCAGGAGATACACTGACTGAAACGGATATGATCCGTCAGCTCTGGCTCGACAACAAGCATTATGGTACCGTGTTCTCATTGTTGTATGAAAAGCAGAAAACCGCCCTTACATTCGGTGGCAGCATTGCCCGCTATGAGGGACTGCATTATGGGTTTGTGAAATGGGCCGAGTACGGCATTCCTGCCGACCACCGCTGGTACCATCTCGGCGCAAATAAGAATGACGTGACCTTATACGGAAAAGCACAGCAGACCATAGGCCGCAATTTGGTGCTTTTTGGCGACCTGCAATACCGTTATGTCGCCTACC
>JBEBVQ010000065.1:0-9734 GCA_040392625.1 Taibaiella soli
CTGTACTATTACGATCTGTCCACCAGACAGACTACCAACCATACGGAAGGTATGATGGGTTACGATACAGAACCGGCATTCAGCCCTGATGGCAAAATGCTTGCCTGGACCAGCATGGCACGTGATGGCTACGAGAGCGACAAGAATGATATCATCATCACCGGCGCCGTTCTTTCAGCAAACGATACCGCACGCATCAACCTGACTGCCGGATGGGATGGCACTGTCAACCAATTCACCTGGGATCCTTCAGGTAAAAAAATCTACTTCACCGCTGCAACAAGAGGAACGATACAGTTATTTGAAGTGACGCTACCGGTAAAAAAACGTCCCGCGGCAGTTCGCCAGATCACTGACGGCAAGCACGATATCACTGGTATCACCGGTGTTGCGGGTAAGGAAATCTTTGTCTCCCGCACGGATATGAACCGGGCCAACGAGTTGTTTGCCGTTCGCGCGGATAAGGGTACTATGCGTGCTGTTACCACAGCCAACGATTCTTTGTACAGCAAGATCAAATCTTCCCGGACCGAGCTCCGGCTGGTAACCACCAGCGACAACAAGCAAATGGGCGTCTGGGTAATCTACCCCCCGGATTTTGACAGCACCAAAAAATATCCCACGCTGCTGTATTGCCAGGGCGGTCCGCAATCGGCGCTCTCCCAGTTCTACAGCTTCCGCTGGAATTTCCAGCTGATGGCCGCAGAGGGCTACATCGTGGTAGCGCCCAACCGCCGGGGTATGCCGGGCTGGGGTGTGGAATGGAACGAAGCCATCAGCAAAGACTGGGGCGGACAGCCGATGCGCGATTACCTGTCTGCCATTGATGATGTAGCCAAAGAGCCTTACGTGGACAAAGACCGGCTGGGCTGCATCGGTGCCAGCTATGGCGGATACAGTGTCTTCATGCTGGCAGGTATTCATGAAAACAGGTTCAAATCATTCATTTCTCACTGCGGACTGTTCGACATCAAAAGCTGGTACGGCACGACCGAAGAGCTCTGGTTTGCCAACTGGGATGCAGGTGGCCCATACTGGAACAAGCCGGTTCCGGAAAGCTACGTCAAATACGATCCCAGCAGTCTGGTGGATAAATGGAACACACCCATTATGATCATCCAGGGTGGTATTGACTATCGCGTACCTATCGAGCAAGGGCTTGAAGCATTCCAGGCGGCGCAGCTGAAAGGCATTAAAAGCAAACTGCTCTACTTCCCCGACGAAAATCACTGGATCCTGGACGCACAAAATGCCGTGGTCTGGCAGCGGGAGTTTTTCAACTGGCTGAAAGAAACACTCCCGGTATCTAATAAATAAATTGTACGGGTGTATATAGTGCGACAAAGAGAAAACTCTTCCTCACAAACACATCCGTAACAAAGCAGCACAGAAGTAACACTACACATACGGAAGGCCACAATATCCGCTGATATTGATGGCCTTTCTGCTGTTGGGGGTGCTGCAATTGCAGCCCGGCCTTAAACACGGGATCGCAGGTAGCTGGTGATTATTGCTTGGTGTGGTTTTTTTGCCTTATTCGGAACATCATTTTATTAACTGTAAATATATCGTTATGGCAAACAGAAATCAGCATCAGAACCGAAAGCAATCACATCCATATGAGCACCGGGGACCCCGTACCTCCGACCGTTACACCCGGGAATCACAGGGAACAAGCAATTACGGACACCGGGCCCGCTACCAGGATGATGAGGAAGAACGCGGTCCAGGTTTCGGCGGTTCAGACTTCAGAAATTCCGGCAATCGCCCTTATGGTGATCAGTGGCGGCAACATGGTCATTATCGGGATTCTCACGCCGGTCCGCAACACAATCAATGGAGGGATCAGTATGAAGAAGACCAGGGATATGATTCCTTTCGCAGGCAGGGCCCGGATTATAGCTACCGGCAAGGCCCTTATTACGGACAGGACCCGGATTTCTACGGTTACGACCAAAGAAGTAGTTTTGACCAAAGGAGCAGCTACGACCGTAGAAACAGCGGATACCCCGGGAACCAGGACAGGAGCGGTTATGGATATAGGGAAACTCCTTACCGCCCACAGGAACAAAATTACCGTGACAACGACCGGAACTGGTGGGACCGGACAAGGGATGAAGTATCTTCCTGGTTTGGAGATGAAGAAGCCCAGTATCGCAGAAGCCGGGATATGAACCAGGACAATGGTGTCTACAGAGGTATAGGCCCCAAAGTATATCATAGATCCGATGAACGCATCAAAGATGATATCAACGACCGGCTGAGCGATGATCCGTATGTAGATGCATCGGATGTTGAAGTGCTGGTGGAAAACGGGGAAGTAACACTCAGCGGACGGGTTATGAGCAAAGCGATCAAGCGCAGGGCAGAAGATATTGCAGAATCTGTTTCAGCCGTCAGCAATGTGGAAAACCGGATCCGGATCAGCCCATTCTCCAAAGAAGGACAAAGGGAAGACCAGGCAGAGCAAAATACAATGTCTGATACACAGCGGCAATCCCCGAAAAAAAGATGACCTGATGCCTATGCATTCAAGGCCCGGGCGTCGTCTTTTAATGTTGGCGCCCGGGCCTTGAAATTTGCCGCAAGATGAAGCCTGCGGTACGCGGTTCACTTCAACCTTTAAAAAATGAACGATACACGTTCAGATATTCCACCGGCCTGGGATTATCACCGATCCCATCATCGTCGCCATCGTAAAAGGTTTCGATATCCAGGGAATAAACAACTGCTTTTTGATACCACGTCTCCGACATCGCTATTCGTTTGAAGCATAGGCAATAGTGGTGACCAGCGCATTCTCGGCCTGCCTGGAGTCCAGTCGCGTATGCTGTACCACTACCGGCACATCCGAAATAATGACGCTCGAGTAATCCGTATCACGCGGTATCGCTTCCGGATCCGTGAGATCATTGAACCGTACATGTCTCGTACGCATTGCAGGAATGGTCACTCTATATGGCCCGACAGGGTCTCTGTCGGTATAAAATATTGTGATTTCTATATGCGCATCCTTGCCGGTAGTATTCAGGATGCACGCTGTTTCATGGCTTGTCATTGCCGGTGTGGGCCCTGTGCTTTGCGAAGGAATATACCCCTCGGCTATTACCCAGTATTTTTTGCCTATTTCCATCTCTGTAATTATCAATAAAGGCATGCCAATGTTCATCCGGCATGCTGACGGGAAATCCCGATGCGTGTTTTAGCACAAAGAGAACATGATAAATGAAGGCTCACAACCAGACAAGGCTCTGGTAAGCGGAAGCTTCCAACGAGCCATGATACATAGTGATGTATTTCCGCAGCTCTATATAATTTACACCCCTCTTGCGCAGGAGCGGAAATGCAAGCAATATCACATCATATTCATCATGCTTATACAATCCGAGCGCCTTGTGCGCATCTTCAAATTCCCGGTATAATTGTGCAAACATCCATTTATGGCTTTTTTCAAAAGGGGCAACCGCCACGCATTCAATGATACCTTTCCCCATAACATTGGGGTCGATCGCCCTGCCGCACAGGTACTGAAACCGTTTACACAACATATGCGCCTGCGCATATGTCATTGATCCTGAATTCATTTTCGACTGGTTTTTATAAATGATCAATAAATCAAAGCAGACGCTGTAGATACAGCGGAAGATGTACCCGGAACAAAGCACCGGCTAGACGGGAAGGGGGCTTGGAGCAGGCCAGACATCCGGGCCCGGATGAAGGAGAGATAAAAATCTCACGTATTAATTACAGCGCCTCCGTTCGGGTGCAGCATCTGTCCCGTCATATAGCTTGCATCTTCAGACGCAAGAAATACAAACGAAGGAGCAATCTCGAAAGGTTGTGCAACGCGGCCAATGGCTGTATCTTTTCCAAATTCAGCAACTTTATCAGGTGAAAAGGAAGCCGGGATAAGTGGTGTCCATACAGGGCCGGGAGCAACGCCATTCACACGTATTCCTTTATCGGCAAGCGATTTTGAAAGGCTCCGCGTAAAAGCAACCACAGCTCCTTTGGTAGATGCATAATCGATCAACTCTTCATTACCCCTGTAAGCCGTGATGGAAGCGGTATTGATAATAGAGCCTCCCGCTTTCATATGCGGCAGGGCATGGCGGCAGAGATAGAACTGGGAAAAAATATTCACCTCAAAGGTCACTCTGAGCTGATCAACCGAGATATCTTCGACCCGATCCTGCGGATAATGCATACCGGCATTGTTGACCAGGATATCTATTTTTCCAAAGCGCTCCAATGTCTTTGTTACTATCTCCTTACAATTTTCATCTTTACTGATATCCGTGGCGATCAGCAACGCTTCACGACCATACCCTGCTACGGTATCTGCGGTTTCCCGTGCATCATTATGTTCGTTCAGATAGACGATGACAACATCTGCACCCTCTTTTGCAAAACTAACCGCCACGGCTCTCCCGATACCGCTGTCGCCGCCTGTAATAATGGCTGTTTTCCCTTTCAGCTTATCGGATCCCGGGCGCCCATTGTCATAAACCGGATCCGGACGCATATACTGCTCGATACCTGGCTGCGTATGCTGCTGCTGAGGTGGTATATCTTCCGGCGTATTTTTTTTGTCAGCTCCCATGTTATTTCCGTTATGCAGGAGTTTTTACAGACAAAAAATTGGTGCCAGCAAGTAATATTTTTTACGACGAGCCTGTGCCATGAAGGCAGCAGGCTTATAATAAAACGATTACTCCATTTGTTTTAGAGCCTGTTTAAATTTTAGTCATGGAACTTATTAATGGCAATTTTTGCGTGGCAACAAGGCGGATTTTGCAGCCATAGCCCAACCTATGGCAAAAAATCCAACGCAGTTGCCGCCAAAAATTGCCATTAAGAATCCTAATGAATGAATTTTAAACAGGCTCTTAATAACGCCCTATAAATTCCGCCGGGGCAATTTGCATCAAAAGGGGGCTATCATTCCTCAATTAACGAAAGATCTTTTCCAGCGCCCAGGCTTTCAGCCGCCGCTCTTCCCATTCTCTTTCGGGATCGCTGTCGTAAGTGATGGCGCCGCCGGTCTGATAAGAAAGGTACCGGTCGGCAGCACTATAAAACAGGCTCCGGATAATCACATTGAAATCAAAATCCTGCCCGGGTGTGATGTATCCGACTGTTCCTGAAAATAATTCACGACGGGCAGTTTCGTATTGCTCTATCAGCTCCATGACGCGGAATTTCGGTGCGCCGGTCATGCTTCCCATGGGGAATGAATAGCGTATAGCATCGGTAAAATGGACATCAGGCCGTATCGTGCCGCTGATAGTGGAGATCATCTGATGCACCTGCGGATAGCTGTAGATCGTCAGTAGCTCCTCGGCCTGTATGCTTCCCGGCACACAACTACGTGCGAGATCGTTACGCACCAGGTCGGCGATCATGATATTCTCGGCACATTCTTTAATGTCTTCCTTGAGCGCATTTCTGATCTGCATATCTTTTTCCCGATCGGGGTCACGACGGGCAGTGCCTTTGATCGGTTGTGACCGGAGTATGCTTCCTTTTTTTTGCAGGTAACGCTCCGGGCTGGCACATATCATATAACGGTCGTTCAGCCGGTAGTAAGCTGCGAATGGCGCGGGAGAGAGATGATTCAGATGGGCGAATACCTGCAACGGATCCACTATTGCATCGGGGGAATATCCTTCACTGCAGAAATTCACTTCATAGCAATCTCCTTCGGCGATATGACGACGCAGCGTTTGGATCGTATCTGTATAAGCCACACGTTCCATACGCTGGCGGAAGTCCAACGCCGGCAGCGGAGCGCGTACCACAGGATCACATTCATTGATCTGCCGGTAAACAGATTCCGGGTTGATGCCTGTAGTTTCTATTCTAAGCGCTTGCCCCCCTCTGACAATGATGCAGACGATCTCCGGACAGAAAAAATAAAATAAAGGATAGTGATGCCGTGCGGTGTGGGAAGATGATAAACGAGGCTCCAGCAGATCTTTACAATCGTAGCTGATATGCCCGAATAACCAGTCGCCCGCATATGCCTGCAACACAGCCAGTCCTTCAGAGATATCGTTCCCGGAATGAATCTCCCTGGCGGCCCCGGCAGCAAGCAAACAATCGTACTGCCCATAACGGTCGGGATAATCATTACTATCCAGGAATAGAAAAATGCCGAACTGATTAACCCAGTTCAGCATTTGTGTCTTTAACTGTGCCGCCTGCCCGGCGTCAAGAGAAAATGTAGCCGTTAAGCGGTTCAATATGATAACAGATTAAAAATCATCATCGTCATCGTCAAAGCCGTCGTCATTGAAAAAGCCAAGGTCTTTGAATTCATCATCAAGGTCAAAATCATCATCTTCGGACTTGGAGGACTTCCGGCCGCCGGAAGATTTTTTGGATTTGGGTAATTCAAATTCTTCAAAATCTTTGTCCAGATCAAATTCGTCTTCATCTTCGTCCAAATTAAAATCATCATCGTCCAGATCATCCTCATCATCCAGATCATCCTCGTCATACTTCTTCTTGCTGCTGCCTTTTGCGGTTGATTTCTTCGCGGCTCCGGCTTTCTGCTCCCCTTCCGGATCTATATCATTTTCTTCATCTTCCTCTTCTGATTTAGCAGGTTTCGAAGATGCTTTTTTTGTTACCGGTTTGTCAGCCTTTGCGGCATTCTTAGCCGCGGATGTTTTTTTACCAGGATTCGATTTCATAGCACTCATAACTATTGC
Organism: Taibaiella soli; assembly: GCA_040392625.1. Lineage (GTDB taxonomy): Bacteria > Bacteroidota > Bacteroidia > Chitinophagales > Chitinophagaceae > JBEBVQ01. The sequence continues at coordinate 6,717 of JBEBVQ010000065.1, forward strand.
TGCCGTAAAATTTTAACTGTTTGCGGAATTTGCCAAATTTTTTTTGACTTAAAAAAATATAAAAATTTATCTAAGGGATAACTAATAATTGTTCCCGTCCTGTTCCGTTGGAAACATAGGCGATCTTTGTCTCCAGGAATCCGGCTACAAAATTGCAATAATCCCTGAACTCCTGCGGTAATCCTTCAAAGCTGCTGCAACTGCTCACAGGCTTCTTCCAGCCGGGGAACGACCGGTACACCGGTACTACATCCACACTACAGAGATCATAAGGCAGCTCCGGGGTTTCCGCCCCGTCCACTTTATAAGCTACTGCCGTCTTTATTTCATCAAAATGATCCAGTACGTCGGCTTTGGTCATAATCAGTCTGGTAACACCGCTGAGCATTACTGCATAGCGCAGCGCTACAAGGTCGGCCCAGCCGCAACGCCTCGGGCGTCCTGTCGTTGCGCCAAATTCATTACCCGCCTTGCGGAGCGCTTCGCCTGTTTCATCTTCCAATTCGGTAGGGAAAGGACCTCCCCCTACGCGGGTACAGTAAGCTTTGGTAATGCCATATACCTCCCCGATCCGGGAAGGCGCAACACCCAGCCCGTTGCAGACACCTGCTGCAATAGTATTGGAAGAAGTGACAAAGGGATACGTACCGAAATCTATGTCCAGCATACTGCCCTGAGCCCCTTCTGCAAGTACTTTTTTACCATTTTTAAGGTGCTCATCAAGCCAGTAAGCTGCATTGACCATCTGCAGGCTGCGCATAAACTCCACCGCTTCGAGGAATGCAGACTCCCATTCCTGCCAGGCTACCTCATGGTCGTACTGGCTGAGCATCTGAAGGTGCTTGGCTTTGAGCCGTTCATATTTTTCTTCGAAATCCCGTGTGAGAATATCTCCTACCCGTAGGCCGTTGCGGCCTGTTTTGTCCATATATGCCGGGCCGATACCTTTAAGCGTGGAGCCTATCTTCTCTTTGCCTTTGGCAGATTCGGAAGCAGCGTCAAGCGCCCGGTGCGTAGGTATGATCAGGTGGGCGCTGCGAGATACGAACAGGCGCTGCAGCAAATCCGGCTGCATTGCGACAACCGTCTGTATTTCTTTTTTCAGTGTCACCGGATCAATAACAACACCGTTGCCGATCAGGTTCAGGCAATGCGGCTGGAATACACCCGAGGGTATGGTATGCAATACCACTTTTTTCCCATCTACATACAAAGTGTGCCCTGCATTGGGGCCGCCCTGGAAGCGGGCAATAATATCGTACTGTGCAGCAAGGTAATCTACGATCTTCCCTTTCCCTTCATCTCCCCACTGCAAGCCGAGCAAAACATCAATCATACCTGAAAATTGGCGCGTAAAATTAAGGGCAAATTAACGAAATACAAACCACAACTCCACTATTAAAAAACAGCCGGGTGCGCAGGCAAATGTACCCGCAGATTATGACAAATGCCGGAATATTTTTTTATCAGCGTAAAAGGTGCCAAACGGCAATAAAGAGGCAATAAATGCAACGAAAGAATGCTTCAGAGACAGCCCCACAGTTTCACGCACCCATACAATGCTAAACACATACCAGACGAAAAGTACACCGTGTATCCAACCGGTGTAGGTCACCGCCTCAGGAATATCCGCCATGTATTTTAACGGCATGGCGATACCCAGCAGGAGTATAAACGAAATACCCTCTGCAATGCCCGAGGTGCGCAGATGAGATACTGCGGGCGACTTCATTTTTGTCATGTCTTTTTATGATTTTGATTAACTGAAATTCCCGGTGGATTAACGGCGCTGCAAGTTACGGGATAATTACCATCTTTCGGTGACAGGTGCTTTATATACATGCATGGTCCAATTTTCGATTATCAATTTTAATAGATAAATTCATTAACTTATAGATAGATGAAAATTATCTAATTATAATAATTATTCGCTAATTTCACACTCAAAATCTTAAAAAATGAGTCGTAAAGTAAAGTACCGCCCTCCGGGCGGAGCGAGTAACGTTAACCCACTATACCATAGGTTAATACCTACGGCTAATCAGATACCGCCCTACGGGCGGAGCATCCGTCCGGAGGACGGTACCTGATTAACTCCGGGATTTATCCCGGGGCTGCCCGGAGGGCGGTACCGCTTAACCACGGGGAGTATCTCGCGAAGAGCCGTCCGGAGGACGGTACCTGATTACCCCGGGGATTTATCCCGGGGCCGCTTAAACTAAACTACTATGAGCTACACACAACTGGTATATCATATCGTAATACGGACTAAACACAGCAAGCCTACGATCCCTAACGAGCATTCAGAAGAGCTGTATCGCTATATCACCGGCTTTATAAAAAACAAAAAATCCTTTTTATATCGCGTCAACGGCATGCCGGAGCATATACATATTTTAGTGAGCATACACCCGACCTTGTCGTTATCTAACTTCGTAAAGGAGTTAAAAACTTCCACCAATTTCTGGTTAAAAAACAATAGCAACTTTCCCGATTTTGAATCTTGGGGCGTAAAATACGGTGCGTTTACCTGTTATTATCCCGACAGGGAGATCCTGATCAGATATATCAAAAATCAGCGGGAGCATCATAAGAAAGAAAAATTCAAAACCGAATACTGCAGGTTGATTAACGAAAACGGCATTGATATTGACGAGCGGTATTTTTTGAACGAACCACCCACAGGCTAATATCTGATCTCTATCCTTTCATTCTCACTCGCTTTGCCAGCCGCCACCCAACGCCTGGTATAACGTAATCAGCGAGGTCATCATGTTCCGCTCTGTATTGACCAGTTGCAACTGGGCCTCAAGCTGGCTCTTCTGCGCGGCGATGATCTCCAGATAACTGGCATAGCCTGTAACATACAGGTCGTTGGCTACCAGTACCCCCTGCTCCAATGCGATTACTTCCTGTTGTTTCAGTTGACGGATCTCACGACCGGCAGCGATCTCCTGCAGGAGCGTTATCACCTCACGGTATGCATTCAATGCTGTTTTCTGGTATTCAAAAAAAGCA
>JBEBVQ010000066.1:0-9674 GCA_040392625.1 Taibaiella soli
GTTTCGTCCAGATGCGTCATGCGGAGCAGTTTCCCGATCATAGTGATGCGCTTGTCGTTGACTGAGGCCTGCCGGATATCGGCTTCGGCATTGACATGCATGGTACGGAACTTAAAACAGTCGAATACCACGCCCATATAGCCGGTGCGTTTCTGGATAAAAAATACAGGCCCTTTGGAGGTTAACTTAATGAGCACCGCAACGATTGGAAACAGCCATGACATGATCAATATAATGAAAAACATGGAGATAGATATATCCATGATCCGTTTCATGGTATGGTAATAAGCCGGCGGCTGATATACCATATACCGCTGGTTGATCTCCCGGAACATTTCCCGGATTTCCGCAATGTCTGATTGCTGCTGAGGTGGGCGCTGAGACCGTTCTATAGGTATTGATATAGGAAACGATTGTTGCATGTTTCTAATAGGGTGAAAAATATGCCTGATGCTGTTTGCAGACAGGTGGGGGTTATATTTTCAGTTGCAAAGTTGCAAAAATTATTTCAAACCGCTTAATAATAAATTAACAATACCGTGACTTTTCTTTGACAGACGGGAGTTCAGGATTGAGGATTGAGGGATGAGGATTGAGGGTTGATCATGTTTTGCATTTCAATTCTCATCCCTCAATCCTGATTCCTCATCCCTGATTGCCGTACATTTGCATATGGATCTCCGGCAAATTTTTCTCCGTCATGTGGCCCAGACCTCGCCTGCTCCGGCAGGTCTTGAGATCACGGCAGCCCGCGGCAGCTACCTCTATGACGCAGACAATAAATCATATCTCGATCTGATAGGCGGCATCAGCGTATGCAATGTAGGGCATTGCCACCCGGCTGTGGTAGCAGCGATAAAGCGTCAGGCGGAGCAATACCTGCACGTGATGGTGTACGGCGAAACGATACAAAGCCCGCAGGTGCGGTATGCACAAGCACTGACGGAAATATTACCGGCGCCGCTGGATTGCGTCTATTTCACCAACTCCGGCGCAGAGGCTACGGAAGGCGCCCTGAAGCTGGCGCGGAGAGTCACCGGCCGGACAGATATCATCAGTTGCAACCGGAGCTATCACGGCAATACATTGGGCGCATTGAGCGTAATGGGTGATGAATACTGGAGGAGCGCCTTCAGGCCGTTGATACCCGGCGTCCGGAGATATGATTATAACGGGTCGCAATTATTGGATGCAATTGATGAGCAGATCGCCTGTGTGATCATTGAAACCGTACAGGCGGAAGCCGGGGTGATCTGCCCGGATGAGGTCTGGCTCCGCACATTGCGGAGCAAATGCAGCGAAACCGGGACATTGCTGATCATGGATGAGATACAATGCGGCTTCGGGCGTACCGGCGCTACCTGGGGGTTTGAACATTATGGCATCGTGCCGGATATTGTGTTACTGGGTAAAGCATTGGGGGGGGGTATGCCGTTGGGCGCTTTTGTAGCGGCGCGGGAGCATATGCAGGCATTGACAGCCAACCCGGTATTGGGCCATCTAACCACATTCGGCGGGCACCCGGTGTCTTGTGCTGCCGGGCTGGCAGCCTTGCAGGTGCTCGAAGGCGAAGCGCTCATACCGACAGTTGCGGAAAAGGAACAATTATTTTTGCAACTGTTAAAGCACCCGCATATCAAAGAAGTCAGGAGTAAAGGATTGTTGATCGCGATAGAGATGCACGATGCATCGCAGGTGGCCGTGACGTTACAGCGCTGCCTGCAGCAGGGAGTCTTCTCAGACTGGTTCCTGTTTGCTCCCGGCTGTATCCGTATAGCGCCGCCGCTTACCATCAGCATGGAGGAGATCCAAAAAGGTTGTACCGTACTGTTGGATTGCCTTTAAGTACTATGTCTGATATCTTGAAGGATATTAAAATTATACCTACTTTTGCCCCGCTTTTTAATGAGATAAGATGCATATAACAATTATAGGGACAGGATATGTAGGTCTGGTTACCGGCACCTGCTTTGCAGAAACAGGAAACCATGTAGTGTGCGTGGACATTGACGAGAAAAAGGTGAACCGGCTCCGTGCCGGGGAAACACCGATATACGAACCCGGCCTGGACGTCCTGCTGGATCGTAACATCAAAGAAAAGCGCATTGAATTTACTACCTCGCTGGAGGACGGCCTCCGGGATGCACAGATTATTTTCCTGGCGCTCCCTACGCCGCCGGGGAAAGACGGCGCCGCCGATCTGCAGTACGTGCTGGATGTAGCTGCCCAGCTCAGCACCAGAATATCGCGTTATACGGTGATTGTGAACAAGAGTACGGTACCGGTAGGCACTGCCGAAAGGGTAACCGAGGTGCTTGCGCTCAATCTGGATCGCTCGCTGTTCGATGTGGTATCTAATCCGGAATTTCTGAGGGAAGGCGTTGCCGTGGAAGATTTCCTGAAGCCTGACCGCGTTGTGGTGGGTACAAGTTCTGATCGCGCACGCAAGCTGATGGATGAGCTGTATCAGCCGTTTGTCCGCCAGGGCAACCCGATCTACTTTATGGACGAACGCTCTGCCGAAATGACCAAGTATGCAGCTAATTCTTATCTGGCCCTGCGTATCTCATTTATGAATGAAATGGCCAATTTGTGTGAGCGGGCAGGCGCCAATGTGGATTCCGTACGGATCGGGATGGGCAGCGACAGCCGCATCGGCAAGCGTTTCCTCTTCCCCGGTGTGGGGTACGGCGGCAGCTGCTTCCCGAAAGATGTGAAAGCGCTGGCGCGTACTGCAAAGGAGCATGATTATGATTTCAGCATTATCGAAACAGTGATACAAGTAAACGAGCGCCAGAAAACGGTGCTCGGCAAAAAGATAAAAGCGTATTTTGGGGATGATCTGTCGGGTAAGACATTTGCAGTATGGGGACTGGCGTTCAAGCCCGAAACCGACGATATCCGGGAAGCGCCGGCGCTTGAGCTGATAGCTGAACTCCTGGATGCAGGAGCTGCGGTGCGGGCCTTCGATCCCGAAGCGATGGATAACGTAAAGCAGATATTTGGCGATAAGATCTATTTTGCCACCGATCAGTATGATGCGCTCGAAGGCGCACATGCCCTGGCGGTAGTCACCGAATGGAGCGCATTCCGGAATCCTGATTTTGAGCAGATAGAACATCGTATGGCAGAACCCATCATGTTTGACGGCCGTAATGTGTATAGCCTCGAGAAAATGGAAGAACTGGGCTTTTACTACGAAAGCATTGGACGCAAGGTAGTGAACGAACAGGTACGCAAGCTACAGCCACGCTAAGTCTTCGAACCAATATATTAATCAACAAACATACCCACAGTGCAAAAACGCGTATTAGTTACCGGTGCGGCCGGTTTTCTCGGTTCCCATCTTTGCGACCGCTTTCTGAAAGAAGGCTGCGAAGTGATCGGGATGGATAATCTCCTGACCGGGAATATCCGGAATATCGAGCACCTGTTCCCGCTGAAAGAATTTTCCTTTTATCATCATGATGTAACCAAGTTTGTGCACATTCCCGGTCATCTCGACTATATCATGCACTTTGCCTCACCGGCAAGTCCGATCGATTATCTGAAGATGCCGATCCAGACGCTGAAGGTAGGCGCTCTGGGAACGCATAACCTGCTGGGACTGGCTAAAGCCAAGAATGCACGGATACTGGTGGCTTCTACCTCTGAAGTGTACGGGGATCCGCTGGTGCATCCGCAGACGGAAGCTTACTGGGGGAATGTAAACCCCATCGGGCCGCGTGGTGTGTATGATGAGGCCAAGCGCTTCATGGAGTCGATCACAATGGCTTACCATAATTTCCATAACGTGGAGACCCGCATCGTGCGGATCTTTAACACATATGGCCCGCGCATGCGCCTTGATGACGGCCGCGCATTGCCGACATTTATGAGCCAGGCGCTCAATAATGAAGATATCACCGTGTTCGGCGACGGCTCACAGACCCGGTCATTCTGCTATGTTGACGATCTGGTGGAAGGCATCTACCGGTTATTGCGCTCGGATTATCATTTGCCTGTCAACATAGGCAATCCTTCGGAGATCACGCTGCAGCAATTTGCTGAAGAAGTGCAGGCACTGACCGGTACAAAATCTGCTATCGTTTACCGTCCCTTGCCGCAGGATGATCCCAAACAGCGCCGCCCGGATATTACCAAAGCAAAAGAATTGCTGGGCTGGGAACCGAAGGTAGAACGCAATGAAGGTTTAAAACGTACTCTGGAGTATTTCCGGGAGAACCTTGGTTAATGATGAGTTATGAATGATGAATTATGAATAGCTCATTCATAATTCATCATTCATAACTTATCATTAGTCAAGGATTCCCGTTTCTATCGTCTTGCGTATCAGTTCCGCCATATTTCGTACATCAAATTTCAGGAGCAGGTTGGAGCGGTAATATTCTACCGTGCGGCGCCCCAGGAATATTTTTTCGGATATTTCCGGTATGGAAAATCCTTTCACCGTTAATTCGAGCACCTCTTTTTCTTTCACTGTCAGTGAAGGTTTCAGCATTTCCTTGCTTTTCAGTTTGTTTCTGAACCTGTCGAGCTTCTCCTGCAAAGTTTGCTCCAGGTAGATGCCGCCGGCATGGACGGTTTCAATGGCATGGACGATAACAGAGGATGCAGAGTTTTTCAGCACATAGCCGGATACGCCTTCTTTCAGCATGTTGTAGATGTACAGAGCGCTGTCGATGCCGGTCAGCACGAGTATGCGCGTATCAGGATATAGCTTTAGTATTTCCGGCGCCAGCTTGTCGCTGGTAATATCTGTAAGCTGGATGTCGAGCAATAGTACATCCGGTTGTTGTTCCGCAAGCCCTTCCATGAGGGCTGCGCCGGAATTATAGACATTGCCGAGCACAATATGCGGATGGGCCGCCAGCATATGCTGCAATCCGTCGGTGATCATGGGGTGGTCGTCTGCTATGGCTATATGTATCTGCTGCATAGTATGTTTTTTTTATCCCGGTATTTTATCCCGGTTAATTTCGATGTAAACCGCTGTGCCCCGTCCCGGGGTTGATTCGATCGTACAGTATCCGTTCATGGTTTGTATCCGGTTGTGTACATGCTGCAATCCAAGTCCTTTGCCTGCGGAGGCCGGGTCGAAACCTTCTCCGTCGTCTTCCACGGAGATATACAGCATGGGGTCTTCGGAACGTATCTGGATGGCTGCATGGCGGGCACGGGCATGTTTGGCAATATTTTGTATCAGTTCCTGGATCACGCGATAGAGCGACAGCTCCAGCGATTTGTCAAGACTGTCTGTGTCGCCCATAAACTGGAGGTCTATATGCAATGATCCGTTGGCCTCAAACTGTTCGCAGTAGTGGATCAGCGCCTGGTACAGGTTGTAATGCTGGAGGATCTGCGGGGTAAGATTCCTGGCAGTCTTGTGGATCTCTTTGCCAACATCGGAAGCTGCTTCTGAAAGACGGGTCAGCTCCTGCGGTGTTACCTGCTGTTTTTCTACCAGTGCGCCGATCCGGAGCTGCATGCCGGTAAGCATACCGCCGATGCCGTCGTGCAGCTCCCGCGCAATCCGGTCGCGCTCTTTTTCTTCCCCGGCAATGATCGCTTTAAGGTACGACATATCGCGGGTCCTTTTTTCGATCTTTTGCCGGTAGCGGTACAGGATGACCCCGCCGCCTGCACACAGAAGGCCAAATGCAATAATGGCCGTAGTCAGCATCCTGTTTCGTTCCAGCTTTCGTTTCTGTTCGCTGAGCTCGAGCTTGTTTTCAGCGATCTGTTTGTCTTTTTGTTCAACCAGGTATTTGGTCTCCACTTCGCTTATGGCGCGTATCCTGCTTACATCAATGAGGCTGTCGTTAATGGCTTTATATGCCTGGAATTGTTTCAGCGCTTCCCGGTGTTTGCCGGTTGCCTCGTAGATCCTGGAGAGGGTTCTGTGCGCTTCTTCCAGGTTGGTGGTCATGCCTGCCTTATTCGCTTGCTTAACAGCTTTCAGCAGGATCTGTTCTGCTTCTTCATATTGCTTTAGCTGGGCCAGCGCTTTCCCCAGTTCGTAGGCAGGCATGATGGTGCTGTGGAGCAGGTGCGTGTTATTACCGAGATGTATTGCTTCCCGGTAACAGGAAATGGCTTCCTCAATCTGACCGGTCTCAAAATACAGGTTGCCGATATTGGTGAGGATGGATTGCTGCTTGTCTGTGTGCCCGATCCTTGTTGCGATCTGCAGCGCAGATTCATAATATACCCGGGCGCTGTCGTACTCCCGGATCAGGGCATAGATAGCGCCGGCATTTAATGCGGAAGATGCCAGCAGTCCGTTATTGCCGGCTGCTCTTGACAGGTTTATTGCGTGCAGCGCATATTCCAGCGCCCGCTGATGGTTCTTCAGTCCGGTTTGTACCACCGCAAGATTGTTGTATATCGTGATGATATCCCTGTGTCCGGGACAGCATTGCTGCAGGTATTGCAATGCTTTGAAGTAGTAATAATTGGCCAGCTCATACTGGCCGTTTCCCCTGTAGCTGACCCCGATGTTGATGTACAGGCTGGGAAGGGCGGTTTTGATATATTGTGCGTTCAGGCAATAAGGCAGCGCTTCCCGGTATGCGCTGAAACTCTTTTCATAATCTCCTTTATAATTATAGACGATCCCTGTGAATGCCAGCGAGTATCCGATCCCGTCTTCAAACCCGGTACTACGGCTGAGCGCTTCCGCTTCTTCCAGCAGTTGCAGCGCGCTGTCGAGATCGCGGTACAACATGGCCGATCCGCTTTGTATCAGATGTATAATGCGGGCCGTATCTGCTGTATTCCAGGAAGGGTGGGTAATTTTTTTCATCTCCTGGGCAACGCAGGGCAGGACTGTGACGGCACACAACAGCCATAGGAGCATCAAGTAGCGTAATACCTGCTTCATCGGGGATATAACACAAAGATAACTTTTAGCGTATATGGAAGCATATATATTTTAGGATGTTGTGTTGTGCGTTGGTTGATGCCATAATCTCTTTAATTAGAAACAGTGAACACCGAAAAGATTTATCTGGTATGCTGGTATAAGTTTGTAATGTGGTTATAAATCAGGATGCATGCTCCGGAGAACAGAAAGATGCATTCTTAATATAACAAATAATATTCTTTTTCAAAAAAAATTGTATATGAACAGTTTAACTCGACAAAAAGCATTGGTTGTTTTATTGTTCCTTTCCTGTTGGGGCGGAACGGCGGTTGCCCAGACGTTGATGTGGGCAAAAAAAATGGGAGGCACAGAGGCTGATTTCGGTCGTGGTGCAATTTTCGATGGAGCCGGTAATGTATATACTGTAGGAGAATTCAGGGGTACTGCTGACTTAGATCCGGGACCAGGGACGCAGAATTTTATTTCGAATGGCAATCAGGATATCTCTCTCACCAAGTTGGATCCTAACGGGAACTACTTATGGGCGAAGTCTATGGGGGGAGCCGATCCGGACTTTGGATACGGTGTTGCTGCAGCGCCGAACGGAGATGTTTATATAACCGGTTCGTTTCAGGGAAATGCAATTAATTTTAATCAGGGTGGAACACCTGCTGCACCGCTGAGCTCTAATGGAAGCTCCGACATATTTGTATGCAAGTTCCTGGCAAACGGCAATTTTGCATGGGCTGTAAATATTGGAGGAGCAGGTGGTGATGCGGGAAATCGCATTGTACTGGATGACCAGGAGAACGTGTACATCACTGGGTCTTTTACTGGTGTGGTTGACTTTAATCCCGGAGCAGGTACTAACAATCTGGGTACGGCGAGCGTTGCTTCAGGCTTTGTGCTGAAGTTGGATAAATCGGGAGCATATCAATGGGCTGCCGATATTGGCGCCGGTGGCAGGGATATTAAACTGGATTATGCAGGAAATATCCTGGTTACGGGCAGCTTTGCCAATACGGTTGATTTCAACCCTGGGGCAGGCACCAATAGCCTTACTTCAAGCGGCAGTAATGATGTGTTTGTATTAAAACTGAATACCACAGGCGGATATGTATGGGCTGTGAAGATGGGTGGTACCGGTGCTGAGACGGCTTATGCTTTAGATGTGGACAGAAATAACAATGTATATACTACTGGTAGTTTTAGCAGTACCGCAAATTTCCATCCCCAATCCGGATTTTTGTTTAACCTTGTAGCTAAAGGTAATACTGATGTGTATGTTTCCAAACTGGATGCATCTGGCAACTTTGTCTGGGCAAAAAGTATAGGAACAACAGATAGGGATGCTGGGTCCGGTATAACGGTGGATACGGATGATAAGGTATATGTGAGCGGAATTTATAACGGAATTATGGATATGGATCCGGGACCTGCTATTATTAACGATACTTCATGGACATGTTGCGGAGGTTCATGGGGATACCTTACCTGGAATATTTTTATGCTGAAGCTGGATGTTGCCGGTGATTATGAATGGCATTTCAGCATCAAATCGACAGATGGTAACGGGCAATTGCATACAATTAGTATTGACCCGGATAACAATCTGTATGTAGCAGGTAGTTTTGGTGCGATCACCAATTTTGCACCTGCCCCGGATTCAAGTATGATTGAATCTAATGGTCGCGATGACGCATTCGTAGCGAAATATGCCCAGCCAAGCTGTAAGACCTACTCCACACAGAATCTCTCTACCGGCTGTCCCACGCTCACAGTGAATGGCACGACGTACAATGCCAACGGCACCTATGAGCAGATACTGAGAAATGCGAACGCTGCCGGTTGCGACAGTGTGCTTACCCTGATCATTGCGCTGAACAATATTGTGCCTACCACCATTAATGCAACAGCCTGCAACAGCTTTACATTTAATGGCAAGACCTATACCAGCAGCACAACCTTCAGGGATACGTTCCAGAATGCAAATAATTGTGACAGCGTCGTTGTGCATAACCTCACTATCAATAGAAGCGCCACTACGCTGATTTCACAAACCGCGTGTGTCAGCTATACCTTCAACGGTACTACCTATACAAGTAGTGGCACTTACCCTCATTATTTTCAGACCAGCAAAAACTGTGACAGTACCGTGATGCTGAATCTGACAATCAACAACCCGAGCACGCCTACCACAACCCCTGTGACGGCCTGCGGCAGCTATGTGTTCGGAGGAACTACCTACACTAATAACGGAACGTACACGCATACCTTTACAAATGCGCGCGGCTGCGATAGTGTGGCTACCATCAATCTGACCATCAACCAGGCCACATCCAACCAGATCAATGTGACAGCCTGCGACAGCTATACTTATGATGGTATCACTTATACGGCGAACGGAGCATATACCCACTATTTCACCAATGCCAAGAACTGTGACAGTGTGGTGGTCTTGTTCCTGACACTGACCACCGGCGTTACCTCGCAGCTTTCTGCAACGGCTTGTGATGAATATACCCTGAACGGCGAAACCTATACCGCTTCCGGTACGTACACGCAGACACATACCGCTGCCAACGGCTGCGACAGTGTGATTACGCTCAACCTCACCATCAACCAGACACCGGAAGCTACGATCACTTCAGTTGATGATCTGTTTGTAGGCGGGGGCGGAAGCAGCTATCAATGGCTGGATTGTAATAATAATTACGCACCGATCCCGTCTGCAACATCGCAGACGCTTGTTACCGACGGCGCCGGCAGATATGCGGTAGAAGTGACTTTCAGAGGATGCACGGATACT